>PUNN01000400.1 GCA_003552605.1 Phycisphaeraceae bacterium | reverse complement strand
TTTCCCGGAGGTTATCTCCCGGGGCTATTTGCGGGGTTTATTTGCGGGGTTTATTTCCGGGGGGGGGCGGGGGCGGCTGAGCTGTTGGAGGATGGACCGAAGGTCTGAAGGCTTGTAGAGCCGGTAGTTGTTCATGGGGTTGCGGTACTCCGGCAGCTTACCCGCTGCCCCCCCAGGCACGCACCGTATTCGGCGCGACCCCGAGCATCTCAGCCACCTGCTTGACGGTGAGCATCACCTCACGACTCGCCGACTTCATCCTCAGGACGACAATGGGGGCGGCAGGATTCGAACCTGCGACCGGGCGATTATGAGTCGCCTGCTCTAACCACTGAGCTACGCCCCCTGGGTGTGCGGCGCACCAGTATAGGCCACACGCCGCGGCGGTTTTGAGGCTTCAGTCAGGCTCCTTCGGCTGTCGGGGGTGCCTGCTGCGGGGCACGGTCATCGAAGTGCTCGTGAATATAGCGGGCCATGCGCTGCGGGCCGAGGATGCCCACCACTCGGTCATCCACCCCGAGCACGGGCAGGTGGCGGAAGCCGCCTATGGCCATCAGGTTGATTGCCTTGGCCGGGCTGTCGGTGGCGTAGATCACCACGGGGTTGGGGGTCATCACCTCGCTGACCGGGTGGGTCTTCAGTTGCTCGTACTGCTCGGCGACCTTCACGAGCACATCGCGCTCGGAGAAGATGCCTGCGAGCCTGCCTTCCTCATCCACGATCATCAGCGCAAAAAAGTCGTTGGTTGCCATCGTCTCGATCGCACGCTCGATGGTGAGCGAGGCCGAATACGTGGCGAACGGGGTGATCTGCATGTCCGCCACCTGCGCCTCGCAGAGGGCAAGCTCGAGGCCATCATCATAGACGATGGGGTCGTAGTTGCTCAGCGGGTCGCGGAACTCATCCGTATCGCTGCCTTCGGCGGCGCGGCGGCCTCGGCGTTTCTGTTCAGCCATCACTTCAGGCTCCTTCACGGTCGTCCATGTAAAGCTTGGATTCCATCATCTGCACCTTCACCTGGCGGGGGAAGTTCTCGGCGATGTACTCCATGAGGGATTTCTGCCCCGTGAGGCCGACCATCTTCCCGCCTTCCCGCTCGGTGATGCAGATGAACCGGCGGCCGCGGTCCTTCATTTCATTGAAGACCGCCTCGATCGGGTCGCTGTCGCTCAGGCATTCCTCGTTGGGCGTCATGTACGTCGAGACGGGCTGATCGAGCGCCGCCGGATTGCGGCCGAGTTCACGGATGAGGTCACGCTCGGTGAAGCGGCCGAGCGGGCGCTCGAACTCATCGACCACGAAGAGGCAGCCGAGCCCGTGCTTCTTCATCTTGTGAACCGCCTGCCGCACCGTGCTCGAAGGCGCGATGGTCAGCACCGGCCGCAACGGCAGTTTGCTGACAGGCTCATCATGGAAGGTTTGTCTCAAGCCCATTCTGTGTTCCTTCAAGATGGGTTCACTTCGACCCCCGGCCCCTGTCGCCGGGTGTGGGCACTATTGTCGTGGCACGGTCGCTATCCCGGCACGGACATTGGTCCGCCACGGCTGAGCCGATTCTACCACCGCGCTATCAAGGGCGGTGTGCCGGGCCGGTGATGCCGTTCAACCCCCACCGAGTCGCTGGCGGATCAGGGCCGCCCGGGCCTCGCGGCGGGTGGACTGGTCCATTTCGCAGCCGGTCAGCCGCTGAAGGTGCGCCGGCTGGGTCAGCAGGAAAAGCTCGTTGATCTTGGGAATGTCCACGGTATCGATTCGCCCGAGGTTGACCCCGAGGCGCAGGTGAGAAAGGTATTGCAATACCTCATCGGTACCGAGCACGCGCGCGTGGGTGAGAATAGCCCATGCCCGCCATATCTTGTCATCAAGCTGGCTCGGTGCCTGGCGCAACAGGGCCTGCCGCGCCTGTTGCTCGTAAGAGAGTATCTGCGGCACGATGGTGTGCTGGAAGTCGGCGAGAAATTCCTGCTCGGCCCGGCCGAGCGTGGTCTGATTCGACACCTGGTACAGGTCGCCGAGTGCCTCGGAACCTTCACCGAACAGGCCCCGCACCGCGAGGTGCAGGTCGCGGGCGGCGCGGCGGACCTTCTCGATCTCGCCGGTCAGCTTCAATGCCGGCAGGTGCAGCATCACGCTGACGCGAATGCCGGTGCCCACGTTCGTGGGGCAGGCGGTCAGGTAGCCCCACCGTGAGTTGAAGGCGTAGTCCATCCGTGATTCGAGCACATCATCGATGCGGTTGGCCTGGTCGAAGGCTTCGGCCAACTGCATGCCGCTGCGAAGCACCTGGATGCGAAGGTGATCCTCCTCGTTGACCATGATGGCGAAGGTTTCTTCACCCCCGATGGCCACCCCCCGCAGTTGCTCGTTGCCGCCGCGGGCATGCTGGCGACTGATCAGGTGCCGCTCGACGAGCAACTGCCTGTCCATGTCGCTGCTTTCGCCGAGGTCAACCCAGATGATGCTGTCGGCGATGCGGCCGGAGAGGATTTCATCGCGGCAGCGGGTCAGCACATCGTAGCGCTGGCGCCGGTTGGACCGGTTGACGAACAGGTGCCCGGCGAGGTTGCGGGCCAGTCGGATGCGGCTGGAGATGACGATGTCGCTGTGCGGGCCGATCCCGCGCAGCCACTCGCCGGCGTGTTCGGTCATCTGGGCTAGATTCACGAAGATTTCTCCTCGAACCGGCGGATGTCATCGCGCAGCGCGGCTGCCATTTCGTAGTCCTCGGCCGAGACCGCATCGGAAAGCCGCTTGCGAAGGCGCATCAGCTTCTGCTGGCGGGCTTCACCGGAGCCGGCGCGGGCGGGCACCTTGCCCACGTGATGCGTTGCCCCCTCGTGGGCGCGCTCGAGCAGGGGGGCAAGGCCCTTCTCGAAGGCGCGGTAGCACTCAGGGCAGCCGACCAGGCTCTGCTCGCGGAACTCGGCGAACGTCAGGCCGCAGTTGTCACAGGTCAGGTCCTTCGACTCACCGCCGCCACCGCCGGAGTGGATCTTGACGAAGTTGCTCAGAAGTTCGTTGATCGGCGTGTGGACGGCCTTGACCAGCAGGCCCTCCTCCGCGGCGTGCTCGTCGCAGAGGTTCTTCTCGATCTTCTGCCCCTTGATGATCTCCACCGAGTGGTGGGTCGCGGGGCGGTCGCACTTGTCACACTTGCGTTTCACCGTGGAACCCCTTGCTGTTTCCCGCTACGTTCCCGGCCTCATCGGGCCTTAGGAGCCGTCCCCGGACCTTCCGGGGGGCCGGAGTCCGGGGCCGTGCGTGAGAAACACAACCTGAAAGTCCTTGAATCGTAGAGTCGCCGGGACAACCGTTCAACTGGCCGCCGAGTGCCCACCATTTTCGGGGTGCATGACACACGCCGCGGCAGGCTTTTGCTCCCTCTCCCCTCGGGAGAGGGCTGGGGTGAGGGGCACAACGCAGGGGCCGTCCGAACCAATCCCCACCCCTACCCCCGGCCCTCACCCGCGGTCACTCTACCGAGGGAGATGGACGTGAAGGCCCAGCCGGCCATCCGCGATCCGTGTCATGCACCCGGACAGGAGCGGGCCTGCGGCTGCCGGCGGGTCGGGGGTGGGGCCTGGGAAAGCGGACGTGACCTTTGGAGGCCGCCCCAACAGGCTCCGGGAATCAATGGAGCGGGGACGGCCGAGCCCCGAAGGCTGCGGGGTGTCGGCAGGCTCACTGTCGGGCCGCGAGCAGTCCCGCCGTGATGCCGGCGAGGGCACCGGCAATCGGCAAGATAGGTGCCTGCCAGAGCGTGCCGGACATGGCAAACTGGATCGCGAGGCCGATCACCCCACCGGCAAGGATGCCCAGACCCACCAGCCCGAGTACCGAACCGCGCTGGGGCTCGATCAGCACCCGCACACCCAGCCACGCGAGTCCGACCAGCCAAAGAAAGTACACCACCGCCACGATGGGTAACAACCACCACAGGTATTGCACCACGATGGCAAGGAAGAAAACAATCCCCGCCACGGCCAGCCCCACCAACCAGGCGAGCATCCTCAGGCGGTCCCTCAGGTGCCATATCCGCACGCGTGGCCCGGTGAGCTGGCGTGGCCGATAGAAGGACAGCGGCTGTGCGGGGTTGAACGGCCGGCCGCACTCCGGGCAGCGGTGTTCCTGAAGGCCATCGAGCGGGTAATGGCACCCCATGCAGTGCATGGTGGGAGCTTCGGGCGGGGGTGAATGATCGATCCGCACACCGTCGGCCCCCTCATCCGCCACGATCTCATCCTGCCCCCCAGGCCTACAACCCGCTGCCGCTTCGCCCGTAGGAAGGCTCTGGCGCGTTTCCGAAGGGCTCTCGGCCTGCTGCCGCCATCGGGATGTGCCGAACTGATCAGCCATCACTTCACGCGAGTCCCACCAGGGCCCGTGGACATGACCGATTGAGGTGCAACGTGCCCGTGCGGGCAAGGCAACAGGTAAGACCGTCAAACGGAAGTCGTTGCGCCTTGCGACGCTTCCTCCTCCACCGGCCGGCGGTAGCTCACATCGGGGACCGTCTGCTGCCCCGCTTCGTAACCCGGGGCATGCCAGCAGGCGGCCCAATGGCCGCTTTCGATCTCGAGCAGGGGCGGGTCCTGCCCCGTGCATCGCTCATCGCCCTCCACCTTCGGGCAGCGGGGGTGGAAGGGGCAGCCGGAGGGGAAACTCGATGGGTCGGGCACGTTGCCGGGGATCGTCTCGAGCCGGCTGCGCGTCCGCCCGATGACCGGCATGGACCCGAAAAGTCCCTGCGTGTAGGGATGCAGGGGATTGTTGAATACCTCGTGAACGGAGCCGTATTCGACCACGCGGCCGGCGTACATCACCGCCACGGCGTCGGCGTTCTCGGCCACGACCCCGAGGTCATGGGTGATCAGCAGCACGCTCATGTGGCGCTCCTGCTGTAGCCGCCGCAGCAGTTCGAGAATCTGGGCCTGGATGGTCACGTCCAGCGCGGTGGTCGGCTCATCGGCCAGCAGCAGGCGGGGCTGGCATGCCAGGGCCATGGCGATCATCACGCGCTGCCGCATGCCCCCGGACATCTGGTGGGGGTACTCATCGAGCCGGCTGGCGGGCGCGGCGATGCCGACGGCATCGAGCGCCTCAATGGCCACATCCCGAGCCTGCTGCGGCTCGAGGTGATGCTGATGGAGATAGATGGCCTCAAGAATCTGCTCGCCGATGGTGTAGACGGGGTTGAGGCTGGTCATCGGCTCCTGGAAGATCATGGCAACCTCATCGCCGCGGATGCGTCGGATCTGCTCATCACTGACCGTGGCAAGGTCCATGACCTGCCCATCCTTGTGGCGCCAGAGGATGCTGCCGCTTTCCAGTTGACCTGGTGGCATGGGCACCAGTCGCAGGATCGACAGGGCGGTGACACTCTTTCCACAGCCCGACTCGCCGACCACGGCGAGGGTCTGGCGCGGGTAGATGCGCAGATTGACGTTGTTGACCGCGCGAACTCGTGATGGCCCGCCGCCGCGGCGGCCCTGCCGGCCACGGCTGGAAGGAAAACTGACTGCGAGCTTGTTGACCTCCAGCAACGGCTCGTTCTCATTGGCCACCGCCGGCCGCGTGGTGAGCACGGCTTCCGGGTTCTCGGTAATGGCGAAAGCTTCGGAGGCAGGGCGTTGGGAGTCGGTCGGTTGCGTCATCAGGCGGCTCCAGTATGCCGGCAGACTCTGTAATTACCACGGGCGAGCGGCCGGGCGGAAGCGGACTCGCGACCGTGCCCGCCCCGCTCATGCCTACTCCGCCGCGCGGCTCGTGCTCGGGTCGATCGCATCGCGCAGTGCTTCCCCGAGCAGGTTATAGGCAAAGACGGTCAGGAAGATTGCCATGCCGGGGAACGTGCCGATCCACCAGTAGAAATCGGCGCCGGAGTGGGCGCGTTCCATCATGCCGCCCCAACTCGGTTCCTCCACGAGACCGAGGCCAAGGAAGCTGAGCGTGCTCTCCATCAGGATCGCCCCGGCCACACCGAAGCTGGTAAGCACCAGAATGGGGGCCATGGCGTTGGGCAGCATGTGCCGGAACAGGATCGACCGCAGTGGCAGACCGCAGGCGATGGCGGCCTGGATGAAGTCCTGCTGCCGCAGCTTGAGAAACTCGGCTCGCGTGAAGATGGCAAAGCCCATCCAACTGAACAGGCCGATGACCACCATCATCAGATAGATGTTGCGTTCCTCGTAGGTGGCCACGATGGTGATCAGCAGAAACAGCACCGGTATGGCAGCGAATATCTCGACCAGTCTCATGCCGAACAGGTCCACCAGTCCCGAAAAATAGCCCATGAGCGCTCCGAGCGTGACACCGATGATCAGTGAGATGCCCGTGGCGATGAAGCCGATGCTCAGGGCGATCCGGGTGCCGTGGACGAGGCGGCTGGCCACATCCTGGCCGAACGGGTCCGTGCCCATGATGTGGTCGGCACGGGGTGAAAGATAGCGGGGATCGGTATCCGCCACATCGCGCTGCCGGTCGTTGGGCGAATAGGGAATGGGGGCGAAATAGGCTCGCTGATAGTCACCGACCTCCAGCATCTCGCGGGGCTGGGAGTATATCTGGATCGCCGGTGGCGACCATGCCAGAAACATGATCAGGCCGACCAGCAGCGGGGGGGCGACGATGGTCAGCAGCCGGCCCCAGATCGGCAGGTGCCGGATGAGCAGTCCCGCCG
>PUNN01000179.1 GCA_003552605.1 Phycisphaeraceae bacterium | reverse complement strand
TTGCCCGCGGCGCCGGCCTCGCGGCGGAAGCAGGTGCTCAGCGTCGTATAGCACAGTGGCAGCTTCTCGTATTCGAGAATCTCATCCTGGTGATACCCCATCAGCCCGACCTCGCCCGTGCCGGCAAGGTAGCCATCCACCCATGACCGGTCGGCCGCGGCCGCGCCGGCATCATCGCCCGCCGCTGTGGATTCCGGTGGCTGAACATCCTGTTCTGATCGTGCCGGGTCACCGACGGTATAGACCTGGTCGCGCCCGGCCGGGAAGAAGCCGGTGCCGATCATCGCCTGCTCCCGCACGAGCACCGGCACGCTCATGGGCGTGAACCCCTTCTCCCGCGTCATGAAGTCGAAGGCGTACTGGAGGATGGCGTTGTGCAGCAGCATGCCATCGCCGGCCAGGACGTAGCTGCGTGAGCCGGCGAGCTTCACCCCGCGCTCGAAATCCACCATGCCGAGCGCCTGCATCAGCTCGATATGTCCCCTCGGCTCGAACCCGCGGTTGGCAACGAACGGCTGCGATGGGTCGAACCCCTCGGGTGACCATCGCCGCAACTCGACGTTGTCATCGCTGTCGCGGCCGATGGGCACATCCGCATCGGCCGGCAGGGGCACCTCGAGCCACAGGGCATCGCGGTTCGGCTCGACCTCGGCGAGCTGATGATCGAGTTCGGCCTCCTCCTGCTTCATCTGAGACGGCCGCTTCTGGAGCTCGGCCCGCTCCTGCTCCAGCTTCGCCTTCTCTTCGCCCTCGGCCTTCTTGATGCGTCCGGCGAGTTGGCCGATCTGCTTGCCGATCCGGTTTTTCTCCGCCGCGAGCGCCTCCCGCCGCGCCAGCAGCCGCCGGTGCTCGGCGTCGACCTCGAGCAGCCTGTCGATCAAGCCGGGATCGTACTGCTTGTCCGCCGCGCCCTTTCGGTACTTATCGGGATGCTCTCGCAGGTCTTTCAGGTCGATCATGATTCAGCGGTCCTTCTTCCACGCCCAGCCCGCGGCGACGGCCCGATGCCGCGGCGGGCCAAACCCGGCCGGACGGGGATGTTACATCAGACCGACCGGAAATGGCGCCATCCCAGGGCGAACGCATGTAGCTTGGGTGGCATGGTCAGCAGCCGTCTTTCCGGGGGCGGCTGATGGCCATGCGGCGAACCCCGGTCACGGGCAAGGCTTTGAAGAAAAGCGGGTGACGGGACTCGAACCCGCAACATTCAGCTTGGGAAGCCAGCCGGAGACGACGTAAGTCTCGCATTGATATATACTTGCGCCTCACACTCCCGACGCTGGCACGAGTCCTTGAAACTGCCACGATGGTGTCATTTGTCACCGCGGGGCACGGCGGACGCCGCAGCCCGCCGACTCCCGGGGCCGCCAGGAACGTCGCCGGAGGGATGGCCACGGTTGGCCCACGTGGCCCCCTGTTGCGGCGGCCCTATCGGGTGGCCTCGCTCGCCCACTCCGGGGCTGCTTCGCGGGACGTGGGCACGAGGCCGTAATGGCCCGTCTTGGGCGCACCGATGAACTCGATCAGCCCGCGGGCGCGCAGCCCGGCCAGGTCACGCTTGACCGTCGCCTCAGAACACGAGAACTCGCGGCGGATGTCCGCCCTGCGGACCTGCTCACCGGCCCGCATCCGGTCCAGCGCCCAGCGTTGCCGTTCATTCAGCTCGGCGCTGGTGGTTACAGGATCACCAGGACACCCAAGGGAACCGTTTACAGGATCGTCGTGTCCGATCGCTGGTTTCCGACCGGGACGATCACCGTGGCCAACGCTCCTAAATACAGGATCATCGGGATCGCGGACCGTGATCTTTGGCGAGAGCCAGTAACCATGACGGCGGTCGTTGACGATGATGTCGCGCAAGCGGTCTGCTTTGATGTTCGCTTCCGCCAGCAGTGCCCTGGCGGCGCTAGTCCGGAAGGTGGCGATGGTTTCAATGATGCGGGTGCCGCTACACCCGCCACCAACCCGCCGGGCCAGTTCCTCTCCCGAGAGCCTTGGAAGCGTGCCCTGCGGTGATCGCCGGCCCAGCTCCTCGAGGATGCGCCGGATCAGCCCGCTCTCTGGCCCCCCGCAGACCTTCACCCCGCAAAGCTCGATCCGATCCTCGTGGTAGACCAGCTCACCGTGTTGGAAGGGCTGCGGTCCGGTGACGGCGGTGGGCCCGACGTGCGGCACGCCTCCCCGCCGCGACTGATCACTTACCGCCAAGGCGTCGTGGATCGCCTGCTCCAGGGTGTGGCCACTGTCCGGAAAGGGCTTGCAGACGAAGTCCGTGGCCCCGTTCCCCCGCAAGGCCTGGATGGCCAGGTGAGGGCCGTGACTGCCGTGCGAGGTGATCACGATGATCGGCATATCCTGGAACCCGGTCATCTGGCGAATGTTGCGTAGCAGGATCAGTCCGTTGCCGACCCTCGGCGAACCACCGCAACGCACCGGGATTTCCAGATCGAGCAGGGCATAACAGTACTTGGTGGCGGCCAGCCGCGCGCGGGCATCGTCAACACATTCAACACAGTCACAGGTATGACCGAGACACGCAAGGCGGTCCTTCACATCCTCGATGACCGTCCGGTTGTCCTCAACGACCAGAGCATGGCAGGTCATTCATCCTCTCCTTCGGCGTTTGCCGGCAGCGTGATGGTCACCACGGTTCCCTCGCCGAGAACACTGTCGATGGCCAGCGAACCACTGTGGTCCTCGACCTTCCGCCTCGCAATCGGTAGACCGTACCCGGTTCCGTACCTCTTGAGGGTCCGGCCGGGTACGAAGCGGCGTACCTCCGCCAGGTCCTCGGGCGACAGGCCCATCCCGTTGTCGCTCATCACCATCGTGATCTGGTCGCCGGCCGCCGGCCGGGCGGTCACATTGATTCGGCCCGGACCGAAAAGACACGGATCGGTGGCAAACGACTCGAAGGCGTTTTTGAGAACATTGACCAGTGCCCGGAGCAGATGGTGTGGCGACATGTCGAGGGTCAGGGTCTCCGGCACATCGATGCTGACTGTGACTGCGGCCGGGTCGCGCCCCGCCGATCGCAGGGCCCGAATCACGACCTCATGAGCATTCTGCACCACCTCGGCAAGCCGGCCCCGCACGCGCTGGGGAGGTGTAGCGCGGGAGTAGTCACGCATGTCGTCGATGATTTGCTCAAGCATTCCCGCCTGGCCCGCCATCCTCTGCAGCTTCCGGCGGGCCACGGCCGTGGTGAGATCACCGTTGCGGAGCTGCGACTGCATCGCGCTGATGTCTGACTTCAGGGGGGTGAGCACGTTGCGCATGTCGTGAACCGCGGTCCCGACGAGCACATCGTAGAGCCGGTCCGCCATACGGCGCGCTTTCTCGGCCGCGGCCGAACCGTGCCGCTTCTCGATGCTGTCGTACTCATCCTCGATGTGCATCAGGCCCCGGTTGGTTCGGTGTGCCATCTCGTGCCCCCGCCGCCGCCACTCCATGGCCCGGTGCACGGCCGCTTGGACGTACCCATTGGCATCGTCGGCCAGCTTGGCGGCCACACGGGCGAAGTCATCATCGCTGAGCAGCGTCAGGGCATCAGCAACCGCGACACGCACCTCCCACTTGGGGTCCCCTGCCAGCAGCATCAGCAGCTCCGGCAGCGACACGCCTCGTCCGGCCTGCGCCAGGTCGTCCATTGCCTCCGTCACCAGCGCCCGGCGCTGCGGCCAGGGCAATGACTCGGGGTCACCCTCGAGTTGGGCGATGAGCAAGGCCAGATCGCGCATTGGCTCTGTTTCGGCACCGTCAGGACCCATACCGCACCCCACGTCGCCGGAAGGCATCTTCGCCGCCTTCAAGCAGCGTGAGAATATGATCCTTGCAGTGCTCCACACCGCCCTGATTCAAAATACGAGCCGTGGTTCCGTCCGACTCCATCACGAAGACACGATCCGCATCGCCCAGCACGGGGATGTTGGGGTTGTGAGTCACGAACAGAAGCTGACGCCTCTGCTTGATCCGACTGATACTGTCGACGATCGTCTCGAACACAAAACGGTTGTCCAGGTTGTCCTCGGGTTGGTCGATGAGCAGCGGGTTCTCGCTGTCCATCAGCAGAATGGACAGGATCGTGGTGCATTTCTGGCCCGTGGAAAGCGACCCGGTCTCCTTGTAGGTGCCGTTGTCATTCAGTTCGATCCTCGGCAGGTCGGCAAGCTCAACGACCTCAAGCTCGTAGAGGGTGTCCGAGCCGCGCAGGGCGGCCATGACCTTCTCGGCCTGCTCGTGGTTCAATCCGGCCTTGTCGATCAGCGCCTGCGTATCGTGGCTATGGACCACCTCGACCAGCTTCTCCGGCCAGAACGCGGTAACGATCCGGTTGGCCACGATGTTCTGCTTCATCCGATGGCCCCGCAGAGCGTCCTCCAGCAGGACACGGTAGGCCTCCGGGTTGCCGTACTGGGTCAGCGAGACCACCACCGTCGGCTCCAGCGCTGCGTTGATCCGATCCACGATCTCCTGGCGGAACCGGAACCGTTCGTCCAGGAGTTCCGACTGCTGACAGAGCAGCTCCCGCCGCTCCCCGGCGAGTACCTCGAGCTGCTGGAGCATCTGAGCACGATCCTGCTGCCGGGCCAGCAACTCGTTACGCTGCTTCTCCAGTCCCTGCCGCTCGGCGGCCTTGCCTTGAGCCTCCTTATGTTTGGCCATCAGCGCCTGGAACTCGATGTCCTGCTCCTTGTGGCGCAGGTCGAGGGTTGTGGCTTCGGTCTCCAGGCCCTGCCGCCGGGCATCAATCCGCTCCAGCGCGTAGCCGAGGGCTTCGTCGACCTCCGTGCTGCAGGATTCGAAGCCACCGCGGATGGGCGCCATCAGCTCCCCGTTGGGCCCGGCCAGCATCTCCTCGGTCATGATGGCGCACAGTCGCCGCTGGATCAGCCCGAGCCCGGCCGCTACTGCTTGCCGCGCCTCGGCCAGCAGGTCGCTGGCGGCACTGACCATCCGGCGCTCCCGGTCCCGCAGCGCCTTGAGGGCGTGTCCCTGGTTGATGGCCTCCGCATCGTCGCCGCCATGCTCGACGAATGCGCCCAGCCGCTCGTTGATCGGCTCGAGCTCCTTCAGCTCCTCCGCGATGCAGGTGGCCTTCCGCCGCAGGGGCGTGGTCCGGGCGGCGTTGGCCCGCAGGTCCACCCGGATCGCCTCGATCCGCTGTCCGACCTCGGCGATCCGCTCGGTCTCGAAGTTGTCCAGGAGGTTGAGCTGTGACCCGGCCCGGTCGGCGATGGCCTCGACCTCGTTCTGGCTGAAGATGTCGACCTTGAACAGCCGGCCGCTGCGCAGGTTAAGGTCGGTGGGCCTTCCAGCCGCATCGAGCACCACCGGCTGATCGCCGGCAGCCCGCCTGACGATATAGCTCAGCCCATCGCGGGTCTGAACCGCCACGTCGATGCGCCCACCACCAAGATTCTTCTCGACCAGCGCCTCGACCCGCCGCCGGTTCGGCGCATCGGCCGGCAGGGCATCCATCGCGTACCGGACGAACTCCATCACCGTCGTCTTGCCCGTCCCCCGCGCCCCGATGAGGCAGTTGAGCCCCTCGCTGAGGTGGATCGTAAGCCCATCGAGAAACCCGCCCACCACCGATAGCGACGTAAGCCGATGTGAACCAAAGGTTTTGGCCATGCTTCAACCCCTCACGCACAATATGCGTGGTTGTATCACCCGACGCGTCGCGTCCACACACAACTTGGGACGATCCTCAGGAGGAGGGCGGCTTCGGGGGAGTGTGCGGTATTATGTTACCGGGACGTTAGGCCGTCAAGCGGATACCATAGGTTGTGGATAAACTGTCGTGACGTGCGCTGAACGGGACTGAGAGTTGGGCTTCGGGCATGCGGCCGAGGGCGATAACGAGGATGTGGATGAGATAAGCAGGCAGAGGTCGGGCGGGCAGTGGGACGCGAACTTGGGGGGTTTGGGCAAGCCGGGGCTCCTGCGGGGGGAGCGGGTCGCCCTCTATTCCCGCAGGAAGTGGTCAACTGCCGCGCCCGAGTACCTGACACGACCCACGAAGTACTGAAGATGTCGCAGCGTTCCTGGCAGCAATGGCCAGCTTGCGTGAGGGAGGTAGCACGCGTCGGTTGTTACCGTGGGATGTTGCGCGGACTATTAACCTTTGGAAAAGTAACGTTCGCAACAGGTGCTGTCCCGTGTCCGTTGAAACAAGACCGCACAGAAGCCCCGCAAAGCCGTAGCCGCAATGCTATCATACTGTATCGCTGTTGCGCAGCGTCATCAATGCCACGTGCCGTCCATTCAGGATGTAGACCAGAGGCGAACATTACTTTTCCAAAGGTCAATAAGATACCGGTGACTGGGGCGATCGACAGGAGCAACGTTAAGAAGCGACCAGAGCGCTAATCCAAGAGCCAAGACCAAGGGGAACCGGCATCCGCCCCTTGCCCCTCGAACTTGACAGAATGCGAACAACTTCGCGGCCCGACGCTACGACCCCTGCGACATGTTGTCGCAGCCGATTCATGAGGTATAACCAAAAGCTGTGGATGACGCCATAAAAAAGGCGGCGTACCTTGGGTCCGTCCCAAGAACCCACAAGGCCCCACACGGGCAGGAGTACGCCACCATGAATCACGCTACCACCGAACCGATGACCTTTCCAACTGCGGATTCCAACGCCGCCGAGGCGTCCGGGCCGCCCCCCGCCGACCCGCTCACCGAGGTGCTGCGGGCGGGGGCGCGGCAGTT
>PUNN01000126.1 GCA_003552605.1 Phycisphaeraceae bacterium | reverse complement strand
CTGCGGCCGATGGCCATGCGGCTCCGAGGGGCTGCGGCCGCCCCGGGGCTCGCATGGCCATCGGGCTGAAGCCCCCCGGAAACCGCTGACCATGCCACCCGCCTTTGCGGCTACATGCGCTTGCCCTGCCCCACCCCCGGAAATCGGCCCCCGGAAACCGGCCCGCGGAACACGGCCCCTCCCGGACCTCGCAGCGCCTATACCCGGATGGCCCCGGGACCCGTTTGCGCAGCCCCGGTTGGCGAGGCATTGCCCGGGGAAGGCCAGGGGATGAAGAACCGGGTGTTCTCCTCATTCGGGTAGCCGGCGGCGTAGCGTAGAATGCACATATGGCCGCAAAGCGACTGATTATCTGTTGCGATGGCACCTGGCAGGCGGATGATGATGAGCAGCCGTCAAACGTGGCACGGCTGCATCAACTGCTGGTCGGTCAGGATCCTCACGGCGTCGTGCAGCGATCCTTTTACCAAGGCGGTGTGGGCACCGATCCCGTGCGTGGCAGGCTGGGCCGGCGAATGCGGCGGGCCGCGGCGGGGGCCTTCGGGTGGGGGTTGGATGAGCACATCCGCGAGGCCTACCGGTGGCTGATCCGTGAGTTTGAGCCGGGTGATGAACTGTTCCTGTTCGGGTTCAGCTGCGGGGCCTATACCGTTCGCAGCCTTACGGGGCTGATCCGGAATTGCGGGCTGCTACTGCCGCGTTACAGCGATCTTGTCGACCGTGCAATGAAGCACTACCGCGCTCGCGGCGCTTCAAGTCATCCCGATGCCCCGGCATCGACCGCGTTTCGGAGCAACTACAGCCATGATTACGTTCGGGTGCGCTTTCTCGGTGTATGGGACACGGTCGGCGCACTCGGCATACCAGCCTGGTTTGGTATGCCGGCGAGGCTGCTCAACCGACACTACGAGTTTCACGATGTGCGGCTCAGCCGCATGGTCGAGCGTGCCTGTCATGCCCTCGCGATCGATGAACGGCGCCGTTCGTTCAAGCCCTCGCTATGGAAGCAGTGCGATGGCCGGCCGCGCGAAGGCATTGAGCAGGTGTGGTTTGCCGGTGTACATGGGGATGTCGGAGGCGGCTACGCCAAGCGGGGCTTGAGTGACCTGACACTGCGATGGATGGTCAAACGGGCGAAAGTATCCGGGCTGGCGGTGGATGTCGACCGCTACAGGCAACTGGTCAACCCCGATTGGTGCGCGGAAATCCACGATTCTCGCTGGGCCGTGCATCACCTGCCGCTTGTCGGGCAAGTGTCGACAGCGGTGCGACCCATTTCCAGTGAGCATTGGCAGTTCATCCATCGCTCGGCAGCCAAACGACTGCGCAAGAAGGCGCATTATGCCCCGCCGAACCTTACCTCCGCAGTTGAATCCGGTGTCCCGCAAACTGCTTGATGCCATCCCAGCCCCGGGCAAATGCATGTAGCTGCGAAACCGGGTGGAATGGTCAGCGGCTGCCCCGGGAAGCGCAGCCGATGGCCATGGCCATGATGGCCCGTAACCCGGGGGTTCGCCACATGGCCATCAGCCGCCCCCGGAAACACGGCTGCTGACGCAGTAAGCCAGGCTGCAAGCGTTTGCCCTGCATCCCAGCCGTCCCATGTCCGCTTGCAGCGCAGAAAAACCGGCCGAACCCCGAAGGGTCCGGCCGGTGTGCGGGGGGCAGGGATGGCTGTTGAAGCCGGGCCGGGTTCACTCGCCGCGCTTGCGGAAGTGGAAGATGCCCCAGGTGAGGTAGCCGCGCTGGCCACCATCAACCCAGTGCTGCAGCCCGTTCTTCATGTTATCGATGTACTGCTCGCTCACGCCTGCATCCAGCAGTTCCTGCCGGCGGTCGATCAACTCCTGGCGCACACGGCCGTAGTGGCGCGTGAGCTGGTGCGCGTGCTCCTCGAACTCGACCAACTCGAGGCCATAGCGCTCGGCGGTCTCGATGTAGAACCGCGGCGTGGCCAGTGAATCGAGGTGGATGCGCTTGTAGATCGGATCAAGCACCCCAGCAGGGCAGTCATCGGTCTGCATCGGGTCGGTGAGCACGAACGATCCACCCGGCTTGAGCGTGCGGGCGATCTCACTGATCACCTTCTCGCGGTTGTCCGAGTGCAGGATGGCATCCTGCGACCAGGCGTGGTCGTAGGCGGCATCCGTGGCGGGAACATTGGCAAAGTCGCCGTCGATCACCGTCGTGAGGTGGTCGAGGCCCTGCTCACGGTTCATCTGCCGGTCGCGTTCGTTCTCGACCTCGCTGACATTGAGCACGGTGCATCGGCAGCCGAACTTTGCGGCAAGGTAGCGCATGGCGCCGCCGTAGCCGCCGCCAAGGTCGATCACGTGCTTCTGCGCATCGAGCGGGCCGAGCTTGTTCACCATCCGCTCGACGGTGCGGCGGGAGGCGTCGAAGATCGGTTCATTGTCGTCCTTGTAGAGGCCGACATGGATATCTTCGCCACCCCAGATGGTGAAATAGAACGTGTCGGCATCGTTGCTGTTGTAATACTCACGCGCGATCTGGACGCGTTCGCTCGGGGCCGTCGTGTTTGTGAAGGCATTCATGGGTTTCACTCCTCGGTTTTCTCGGGGCTATCCATGCGGTATTCCTTTTCGGCGACATGGATGTAGAAGTCAGGCTCATCCTCGCGGAAGGTTTCCTGGAAATCGCCGTACGTCTCGATGCGCTGGAAGCCGACCTCGCGCATCAGGCGGCGGACATAATCCTTGCGGATCGGGCACATGTTCAGGTGGAAGTAGTCGCCACCGGGGAAGGTATAGCGGAACCGTGCGAGGCCCTCGTCGATGCGCTCGGGCTCGGCGGTCACGCTCTCGCCGCAGTAGTAGTACTTCCGCTTGTTGCCGTACTTGCCGTCAAGCAGGGCATCGTAGTTGCGCTGATCGAGGATGAGCACGCCATCATGGCGGAGCATGGCGTAGAACTCGGCGAGCGTCTTGCGGCGGTCGCGCTCCTCGAACAGGTGCGTGAATGAGTTGCCGAGGCAGATGATCGCATCGTACTCACCGTGGACATCGCGGTTGAGCCAGCGCCAGTCGGCCTGGACCACGCGGAGGATATGGCCCCGCTTGCGGCCATTGTCGAACGCCTTGGCGAGCATCTCGGCAGCGCCATCAGCGCTGACGACCTCGAACCCGGCCTCAAGCAGGCGCACCGAGTGGAAGCCGGTGCCTGTGGCGACATCGAGCACCTTTTTCGCCCCGCGCTGTCGCAGCACATCGATGAAGAAGCTGCCTTCGGACTTGGAGCGGGCTTCCCAGTCGATCAGGTCGTCCCAGCGCTCGGCGAAACTCTTGACGTATTCATGCTTGTAATTCTCGGAATGGCGAGAATCGACGTCAATGGACTGTTGGTCCTGTTCGCCGGTCTGAATGGTTGAAGTCATGTTTGAGCCTCCTGTCATTGCGGCGCGGGCAGGGTTGCGGTTGATCGCGGCCGACACGGCCGGAGTTGCTAGACTCGCAAACTGCTGCGCCTGTTTGTTTGTCCCGACCCCGTTTTCAGTCCGGGGCTGCCGTTTTCCCACCCATGGCCCCCCGGAACTCCCCCGGAACTCCCCCGTAAGTGCCGCCCGGGAAACTCCACCCAGAATTCAGTGCCGAAGGAAGCGTGTCACCCCTTTCCGGGGGCCGGTGTTTCCCGTGCCTCCAACTGCGACAACCGGGAGGGGGCGACTGCTGGAACCGGCAACGGGCACCGCCTCATCCGGCCGTGTATCTCCAGCAGTTCCCCGGCTGCGCAACCGCGTTCGGGGTATTGACCTCGCATGAGGCACCGCAGCGCCTCGGCCGTCCATCGCCGGCACCGTTCGGACAGATGACAAATAAAAGTCAACGCCCGCGGATCGACTGAGGTTCGGCTGAGTACACGCGTCCATTAACGGTTACGGTTCGAAGCATGCGCGATGGTCAACTCTGTGGGGCCCGCCGCTCGTGGTTCATTTCGAAAGCTGACGGTGTGACACTTGCGCATGCCCCCTCACAACAGCGGTTATTTTAACCGGCAAACGGCTCAAAGCAACCACTGCACAGGGAGCGAGCGGACAAAAGCATAAAAAGATAAAAGGGTTGCGTGATATGATGTGCCGCAACCTGCCTGAATAAGCAAGGTTAGAGCGATTCGGCCCTTCAGCCCAGCCGGCGCTTGTAATCTTCGTAAACGAACCGCCGAATCACGCGCAACGCCCCCGTTTCACCATTGTAGATTGCGATCGATGGCAGCGGCACGCCATTGAACATCGTCGTCTTCACCATGCTGTAATGCGCCATGTCCCCGAAGACCAGTCGGTCGCCGACCTTCAACGGCCGGTCGAAGCTGTAATCGCCGATGACATCGCCGGCAAGGCAGGTCAGGCCACCGAGGCGGTAGGTGTACGGCTTCTGACCGGGCTCGGCTGCGCCTTCCACTTCCGGCCGGTAAGGCATCTCGAGCACATCCGGCATGTGCGCGGTGGCGGAAGTATCGAGGATGGCGATGTCGACGTCGTTATGCATCACATCAAGGACCGTGGCCACGAGCACGCCCGTGTTCAGCGCGATCGCCTCGCCCGGTTCCAGGTAGACCTGCCTGCCGGGATGGCGGCTCTGGAAGCTGCGGATCAGCTCGATCAGCAGGTCCACATCGTAATCAGCGCGGCTGATGTGATGGCCGCCCCCGAAATTGAACCAACTCATCCGCTCGAGCCATGGACCGAAGCGTTGCTCGAAGACCTCGAGCGTCCGGCCGAGCGCATCGGCGTTCAACTCGCACAGGGTGTGAAAGTGCAGGCCGGTGATGCCGTCGAGGGCATCGGGCTCGAATTGCGAAGCCGGCACCCCGAGCCGCGATCCCGGCGCGCAGGGATCGTAGATCGCCGTGGGCACTTCCGAGTGCTGCGGGTTGACCCGGATCGCGGCCTGTGGGGGGTTGTCGCGGGATGCGATACGGTCACGAAAGCGACGCCACTGATTGAACGAATTGAAGCTGATATGGTCGACAAGATCGAGGTAGGTGTCGATCTCGTGATCCGCGTAGGCCGGCGCGTAGGCATGCACCTCGCCGCCGAAGTGCTCGTGGCCGAGCCTCGCCTCATGGATCGAGCTTGCCGTCGTGCCGGTGAGGTAGCGGCTGATCAGCGGGAACAGCCCCCACAT
Organism: Phycisphaeraceae bacterium; assembly: GCA_003552605.1. GTDB lineage: Bacteria > Planctomycetota > Phycisphaerae > Phycisphaerales > Phycisphaeraceae > B1Sed10-187. The sequence goes on along the minus strand of PUNN01000126.1, from coordinate 1,583 downwards.
CGCGAAGCCCTTCAGTGCGAGCAGGACGCGTGCGCCGGTGGCCTGCTGTACGCGGTCGATGATGCGGCAGTTGCGTTCGATCAGTGCTTCATCGACAACGAAGCAGGGCGAGGGGGAATCGGCGAGCGCTTCACCGGGGATGGCGATGGCTTCGGGCGTGGGCGGTGGGTGGATCATATCGGCTCATCCCGGTCGATCACGTGCCAGGGCAGGCCGAACCGGTTGAGGTCTTCCATGAACGGGTCCGGGTCGAGCTGCTCGAGGTTCCACACGCCCGGGTCGCGCCAGTGTCCCTCGGCGATCATCTTCGCGCCGATCATCGCAGGCACTCCGGTGGTGTAGCTCACGGCCTGCGCCCCGGTTTCGCGGTAGGCGATCTCGTGATCGGCGTTGTTGTAGATGAGCTTGCGTTGCGGCTTGCCGTCCTTCACCCCTTCAATCACACAGCCGATGCAGGTCTTGCCCTTGTAGTTTCTGCCGATCTCGGCCGGGTCAGGCAGCAGCGCCTGGAGGAATTTGATGGGCACGATGTTGTGGCCTTCGAACTCGACCGGGTCGATCCGTGTCATGCCCACGTTCTGGAGCACGCGCAGGTGCGTCAGGTAGCTTTCGCTGAACGTCATCCAGAACCGGATACGCTGTACGCCGGGGATGTGTCGTGCCAGCGATTCCTCTTCCTCGTGGTACAGCAGGTAGGCATCGCGCGGGCCGATGCCGGGAAAATCGATGGTCTTGCGGTGTTCAAGCGGCCCGGTCTGTATCCACTGGCCGTTTTCGTAGTACTTTCCGGGCAGCGTGATCTCGCGGATGTTGATCTCAGGATTGAAGTTCGTGGCAAAGGGATAACCATGATCACCGGCATTGCAGTCGATGATGTCGATGGTGTCGATGCGGTCGAAAAGGTGCTTCTGTGCGTAGGCGCAGAAGACGTTGGTCACGCCGGGGTCGACCCCGCTGCCGAGCAGGGCCGTGAGGCCGGCGTTCCGGAAGTGGTCATGGCAGGCCCATTGCGGGCCGTAATAGAAGTTCGCTTCTTCCGGGGCTTCGAAGTTGGCCGTGTCGAGGTAGTGAGCCCCCGCGGCGAGGCAGGCGTCCATGATCGAAAGGTTCTGGTACGGCAGGGCAACGTGGATCACGATATCGGCCTTGCGGCGCTTGAGCAGGTCGGTCAGGGCCTGCGTGTCCGAGGCATCGACCTCTTCGATGTCGACGCTCCGGCCGTGATGCTCTCGGACGAGCCCGGCGACCACCTCGCAGCGCGACAGCCGCCGCGAAGCAAGGCACAGATCGGAAAAGACCTCTCCTGCCTCGACACACTTGTGAACTGCCACCGTTCCCACGCCACCGGCGCCGATGATGACTACATTGCTCATGGTGATCGTCCTCCATTCACGAATTGCCACCGTGTCACTGCGCGGCACACGTTAGCGACATCGCAGCCCCTCGACAAGCGCCGGCGCCTCCAGGGCAGGGCAAACGCATGTAGACGCGAATCCGGGTGGCATGGTCAGCGGCTGTCCGCAGCCGATGGCCATGACGGCCTGTGATTGGGGGTTCGCCGCATGGCCATCAGCCGAAGACGG
>PUNN01000448.1 GCA_003552605.1 Phycisphaeraceae bacterium | reverse complement strand
GCCGCATCATCGTGGCAGGCTACGGCCCGGTCGGACGGGTGGTCACCGAGCGGCTGGAACGTGATGGACTGGCGGTGACGATCGTCGAACTCAACCTCGACACCATCGCGCGACAGCTTGCGCTGGACAAGCGCGTGGTCTATGGCGATGTGTCCAACCCTGATGTGCTGACCCGGGCCGGCATCCACGAGGCAAGCGCGCTTGTGCTGGCCGTTCCCGATGAGGATTGTGCCGTGCGTGCCTGTGCGGTGGCGCGGCGGATGAACCCGGGCATCTTCATCCTCGCGCGGACCAACTACCTCAGCAAAGGCATGCTCGCCTCCCGTGCCGGGGCCGATGCGGTGGTCATCGAGGAAGTGGTCACCGCCGAGGCCATGCAGCAACGCCTCTTCGAGCACCTCCGCAACCCCGGCCGCGACGATGGCCCGGCCGGGACCGAGCCCGGCAGTGCCACCGGCGACAGGTAAGTCCGTCTGCCGGGGCCGCTGGAAACCTCGTCGAGTTGGGCAATGCGGGGCACAGGGGCATCGTGGCGGCGTGACCACGAAGTTTTTCAGAGGCCCCCACCGGCTTTGCGACATGGAGAGCGTCTGCCCCGGGCAGGCGGCCGGGTGATAGAATAATGAGATGAGTACTGATGGCCCCGCCCAGATGGCTGATGCGACTGATGGGATCATGGTGCCGTTGTGCGCCGTGTTTCGGCGGTTTCTCAAGAAGCAGGGGCTCAAGTTCACCCCGGAGCGGGCGCTTGTGCTCGATGCGGTGCTCGCCCAGGGCGGGGTGTTCGAGGCCGATGATGTCGATGCGCACCTGCGATCGCAAGGCCACCGGGTGGGCAAGGCGACGATCTACCGGACGCTGCGCCATCTCCAGGACGCCGGCATCATCGCCGAGGTGCTCATCGGCGGGAAACAGGCCCACTACCGCCTGACCTTCGGCCAGCCGCCGCGCGGCCACCTCGTCTGCATCGAAACCGGCCGGATCGTCGAGTTCGATGCGCCCGAGCTCGAGCGGCTGCGTGATCGCATCTGCCAGGAGCACGGTTTTGAGGCCGTCAGCGTCCAGGTCGTCATCCACGGCATCAGCCCCGAAGCCCGCCAGGAGCGCTCCGGCGACTGAATCCCGAACCGGTTCCGCTTGCGATATCCCTTATCCCCACGCCGGCCGCTTTGGGACTCGATCCGGCTGACGGGCCGTGGGTTCGGGGAGCAGAGGGGAGTAACTGCGAAAAGCGCGAAATACGCGAAAAAGGGTGGGCGCAGGTTGGCCCCGGGGGATGTGTGGCGTCTGGGGCTGGCGGTTGTTGTGATATTCAGTCGACATCCGTGCCTGTGCGATGGAACGCCTATTGTGCGGTTTGCAGGTTGTCACGTTGCTGTTCAGGTGAGCGTGTTCAGGCCGTGGCGCGCCGGTGGCTGAAGGCAGGGGGGGGAAGTGGTCGAACTACGGAAAATGTAGAAGACGCAGAAGATGATCGCTCGCGAGGGGGGCTGTTGGGCAGGGGCCGTGGGCTCAGGGGTGACCATGGATGCCGCGGCTCTGTGCGGAATGTTTTGAGAAGGGTTTCGTGTTTGCGCGTTTGACGCTTTCGCAATCTGATCAGCGCGATCATGTGAGACGGAACGAAGTGGCACCGTGGCGCTACTCTTCTTCGATGTCTGACATCTCGATGGGGCGGCTGATGCGGTAGTCTTCGCCGAGCCACTTGTTGAGGTCGACAAGGCGGCATCGGTTCGAGCAGAAGGGGGATGCCGGCAGGCCGCGCCAGGCGCGGCCTTTGCAGATCGGGCATTTGCCCGGCCGGGTGCCGGCCTCTTTCAGTGCCTGTTGCAGTGCCGGCCAGCGCGATTCCCAGCCGGTGCCGGCGCTGATCCGCACGCGTCGCCGTTGATCGCCCGCGTGGGCGAGTTCAATGGTCAGGCGCTGCGCGGGTAGTTCATCCCCGAGCCTGTCAGCCCACTCAATGGCGATGATTGCATCGCCGCCGTAGAGCGCCTGCTCACCCCAGCCGATGGATTCGAGTTCATCAAGCGTTTCGATGCGGTAGGCATCGAGATGGAGCAGCACAGGGCCCGAGGCATCGCCGCCCGAGGTATCGGGTTCATACTCGTGGGCGATGATGTAGGTCGGGCTGCTGACCTGTCCCGGCTCGATGCCCCGCGCCTCGGCCAGGCCTCGGATCAACTGCGTCTTACCCGAGCCGAGCGGTCCGCTCAGCGCGGCGAGGTCGCCCGCGGCGAGGTGCCGGCCGATCGCGTAGCCGATGGCCCGCGTATGTTGCGGGTCAATGCTCGTGCCCTGCCATGTTGTCGCGGTCTTACTCATGCTGAGGCATGCTCCAATGCAGCAACCCAGCTTACCCGCCACGGGGCGGCCTTGCGATCGCCCTCTTCATGGATTCAGGGCAAACGGGCGCATGACACCTGGCGGGGCTAGCGGACCGGGGATTCCCTCCTCTCCCCATCTCCGGGGGCGGGAGAGGGGCTGGGGTGAGGGCAGATTCGTGCCGGTCGCGCCGCGGCTGAACCGAGGATCGCCCCCCGCGTGAGGCGGGGAGGACGGTACATGAAACATTCGGGCGTTTGCACGGAGTTCCGGAAATACGGCTGCCGAGCATGCTACCGAGATTACATGCGTTTACCCTGCCCCATTGCCCCGCGGCGCCGAGCGGTTAGGATGCACCGCCGCCTGCGAGGACCCGTGATGAAGCTTCAGAAACCCAAAGGCACCCGCGACTTCTACCCCGAGGACATGGCCTGGCGCCAGCACCTGTGCGATGCGTGGCGCAAAGTCTCTATCCGCAACGGCTTCGAGCAGGTCGACGGGCCCATCTTCGAGCGGCTGGACCTTTACAAGGTCAAGAGCGGGGAGGGTATCGTCAGCGAGTTGTTCCACTTCAATGACCGCGGCGGCCGCGGCCTGGCGCTTCGGCCGGAGTTCACGCCCACCCTCGCGCGAATGGTCGCCGACCGGGCGAGTTCGCTGCCGCGGCCGACCAAGTGGTTCTGCATCCCCAATTGCTGCCGTGCGGAGAACCCGCAGCGCGGGCGGCTTCGCGAGTTCTGGCAGTGGAACATCGACATGCTCGGCATCGACTCGCCCGTGGCCGATGCCGAGGCGATCTTCACGGCCGTCGATTTCTTCCGCGAGATGGGGCTCAACAGCTCGCACCTGCGGATCAAGATCAGCCACCGCCAGACGGTGCGGCACATCCTCTCCAAGCTCGGGGTGGGCGATGACAGGATGCTCGCGGCCTTCGAGCTGCTCGACCGCCGGGACAAGATGGAGCCGGAGGAGTTCGCCGAGGCCGCGGCCCCGCTCGGACTCGATGCGGCCTCAGCCGGGCGGTTTGATGAGGTCTGCCGCATGAAGTACGCCGCGGGCAGGCTCGATGCCATGCGCGAGGCGCTGTCGATCCACGAGCAGATCGAGGACCTCGCCGCGCTCGATGAGCAACTCCACGCCTTCGGCATCGCCGACTGGTGCGAGTACGACCTCGGCGTGGTCCGCGGCCTGGCCTACTACACGGGCACCGTCTTCGAGGTCCACGAGGCCACCGGTGCCATGCGCGCGGTTGCCGGCGGCGGGCGCTATGACAACCTGATCGAGCTGTTCGATGGGCCGTCGATGCCGGCGGTGGGCTTCGGCATGGGCGATGTGGTGATCTCGCTGGTGCTGTTTGACAAGGGATTGATCCCCGAGCACCTCGCGGCGAGGCCGGATGTGTTCATCGTCCCGGTCAGCGATGCCGCCGCCGCGCGTCTGCCGGGTGTGCTGGCCGACCTGCGCAGCCGCGGCCTGCACACCCGCTTCAGCTATCGCAGCACCCGCAACCTCGGGAAGCTGCTCAAGGAGGCCAGCAGCCTGCGGGCGCGGTATGCACTGATCCTCGATGATCGCCTCGCGGAGGCGCGTGCCCATCTCAAGGACATGGAATCGGGCGAGCAGGAAGAGGTCATGCTCACCGAGGTGGCCACGCGGGTCAACAGCCACACCGTCGTTGAATCATGATCGCCCTGCCCGGGAAGGCGGGGTCAACCGGGGCCACGTGATGCGGGTGGTTCACTTCATTGCAGGTGTGGATGCAAGCCATGGCGGGCCGGCGATTGCCCTTGCCGGGCTCGTTCCGGCGCAGGTCCGGTCGGGGCTTGATGTGGATGTCGTCGCGTGGGCCCGGGCGGGGGCGGATGCGAAGCTCATCGCTGCCATGCAAGGGGCCGGTGCCACGGTCAACGTGGTCACGTATCCGGATCAGGGCCGGTGGCGAGGCCTCGCCTCGCCACAACGGCTGCTCGCAGCGGTGGATGATGCGGTGTCGCGGGCGGATGTGTGCCACATCCACGGGCTGTGGGAGCCGATTCAGCACATCGCGGCCCAATGCGCCTGGCAACGAAGCGTGCCGTACCTGCTGCGACCGTGTGGCCTGCTCGGGCCGTGGCCGATGCGACATCACCGCTGGCGCAAGCGCTTCTACTACGCCTGGCGCATGCGGCGGCATATCGAACGCGCAGCGGCCCTGCATTACGCCACGGTCGTCGAGCGCGACACCGCCCGGCTCGTGCCGCGAGACATCCAGGCCATCGTGGAACCGCATGGTGTGGATGAAGAAGCGTTCGCGCATGCACCCGGGGCCAGTGAGCGCCAAGCCAACGGGCGACAAGTGCTCTTTCTCGGCCGGCTCCACCCGATGAAAGGGCTGGACCTGCTGATCCCCGCCTTCGCCGCCGCGGCGCCGGCCGATGCACATCTGTGCATCGCCGGACCTGATCGCGATGGCCATATGCCGGCGCTTCAGCGCCTTGCGAGATCGCACGGTATCGCGCGGGGGGTGCGTTTTGCCGGCATGGTGGAAGGGGCGGAGAAGTTCGCCTTGCTCGCCGCGGCGGATGTGCTGGCGCTGCCGAGCCGATACGAAAACTTCGGGCTGGTCGTCATCGAGGCCCTTGCTGCCGGCACACCGGCGGTCATCAGCGATCAGGTCGCCACCTGGCGCGACCTTGTGCCTGCGGGTGTTGCCGCGGCGGTGCCGCTGCGCTGCAAGCCATTGGCGAAGCGGCTGTCATGCTGGCTCAACGCCCCAGAGCACCTGCAACGACTCGGCGAGCGGGCAAGATGTTATGCCCGCAAGCACCACAACCAGGATGTGATCGCCCAGCGGTGGTGCGCCCATTACGACCGGATCGTCCGCGGCCCCCGCCGCGCGATGGCATAATCGACCGCCGCGACGAAACCCTGCACCATGCGATCAAGGGTATACCGCTCCCGCACCGTGCGCAAGGCGGCTTGCCCCATTCGACGGCGAAGCGGTTCATCGTTCAGCATCGTCCTGAGCACGGCGGCAAGGGAATCCGCATCACCGTGGCGGAAATACAGGCCGTTCTCGCCGGCGCTCAGCGCTTCGATCTCGGGGTTGTGCGAGTCGACGTTGTCGCCGGTGACCACCGGCACACCGTAACCGAACGCGTGCAGGACCGACAGGCCGATGTTGGCCGGGTAGCAGAACACATCCGAGCAGAGAAACCACGGCGCCAGCGCGGTTTCATCGTAGATGGCGCCGGTGAACATGATGCGATCCGCAATACCGAGGCCTTTCGCCATCGCGCGGAGTCGCGCTCTTTCCGGTTCGCCCTCTCCCACGATGACCACCTTCAACCCGGGCATATCGGCGGCCAGTTGCGATGTGGCATGCAGCAGCAGGTCGAGGCGATTGCGGGGTTGCAGCCGCGATGTGAAAAGCACGGTTCGCCCCGGGCTCAGGTCATGGCGTCTGCGGAAATCCGACAGTTCCTGCGGCCGGGCAAGCCAGTGGTGGCGCGCTGATTCAATCGGCATCTGATCGAGGCTGTTGAGGGCGATGAAGATGCGTTCGGGATCGTGACCATCCTCGATCAGTCGCTGCGCTGCGGTGTGGTTGTAGACCATCACAGCATCGGCGAGCCTGGCGATGGTATTTCGCAGCCAACGCCGCCACCGGCCCTCCCGCCGTGAATAGCCGTGGCCCCATAGCACCACCGGCATCCGGCAGAGTCGAGCGCGAAGCAGTGCCGGGGCCAGGCTCAGAAAGCGGGTGTTCCACACGAGCACCGCCACATCCGCGCGTTGCCGGTCGACGGCCCGCCATTGCGCACTGTGCCACCATAATGGCCCGAACGGTGTATTGCACTGATGAACAGGGACGTGTTGAGCGTCAAAGCCGCGCGCCGTGACCGAGGGGGGTGAGCCGGCGGCCCGGCCATGGAGCACCCGCACGACATGCGATCGATTGCCATCCCCCGGTGATTGCAACCGCTTCGCGAGCGCCTCGAACACCGGCACGCGATAGGCCGGCAGCGATGGCTGCTGCACCGTGACACAACTCGGTCCGCGCGGAGGCTGCATCCCCACAGTCTACTGCGTGGGCGGCTGAGCGGGTGTTCAGGCACGGTGATCGGCCATGCCACGCCAGCGATGCGGACACAAAAAAAAGCCGGGCGCTACGGCCAAGCCGCAACGCCCGACACGGCGGGTAGGGGCATGGTTGCTGAGCGTTCAGGTGAGGAACTCGTCCTCGAGCGTGTGGCGGATCTTCTCGAGTGCCTTGTTCTGGATCTGCCGCACGCGTTCCTTGGTCACGCCGATGATCCGGCCGACCTGCTCGAGCGTGAGGGCATTGGGCTCCTTGCGGCCCCCGGACCGAGCCGGGGGGCCCGATTCCTTGCTGCTGCGGCTGCCGGGGGGTGCGGCGACATCGGACTCCGCCGCCTTACGCGCGG
>PUNN01000142.1 GCA_003552605.1 Phycisphaeraceae bacterium | reverse complement strand
GACCAACTTTGAGACCCAGGCCGTGGCCGCAGGCGACCTGGGCGGCATCGAAGTCTCCAAAAACAGGCTGGTGATCACCATCGGGCTGGATACCATTACCTATAACCCGGAGGGCGTGGCCATTATCATAGCTGCAGGCGAAGCCAAGGCAAAAATGGTGAGAAAGTCCACCGAAAGTGCGGTCAACAACCTCTATCCGGCCACCGTGCTCACAAAGCTGAAAAACAGCCGTTTTTACCTGACCGCCGGTGCGGCCTCCAAGCTCACCGACAGCGTCGACCGTTTCTTCCGGGAAGAACCCTGGACGCATGAAAAGACAGAGCTGGCTGTCATCAAGCTATGTAAAAAGCTGGACAAATACGGCCACCACCTGGAAGCGGAAGACCTCAGGAAAGACCCCTATGCCAGGCTGATCCCCGGCATCGACGACCATACCGTGCAGTCAGTCTGCAATAGCATCGGGAAAAAGATCTTCCGCGGCATGCAGAAAGAAGAAAATGAAGTGTTCCTGCATACCGGCCCCCACCACGATGACATCATGCTCGGCATCCTGCCATTCATCACCAACCACATCCGGGTGCCTTCCAACAAGTTTCATTTCACGGTCTTCACCTCCGGCTTTACCGCGGTAACCAATAAGTTTGTCATTGAAATACTGGTAGAAACCAGGGAGTTTCTTCGCAAAGGACAGATACAAATGGTCGAATATCCCGATTTCTTCCGGCACGGATACCGCTACAAGAGCGACAAGGACGTGTACCACTACCTGACCAGGGTGGCCGCCGGCGACCATAATGAGCGGAGAAGGGGCGTATGCCACAGGGTAGTAAGGGCCCTGGTGGAAATTTACCAGGTCAAAAGCAAGAAACACCTTGAGGAGGTGATCAACGGCATCCTGCAGATCCTTGGAAACAGTTATGACGGAGAAAAGAATCCCCCGGAGATACAACGACTGAAAGGGATGATAAGGGAGTTTGAAGAGGAACTGGTATGGGCCCATTACGGGATACAGGTAAAAAACGTAAGCCATGCCCGCCTGGGGTTCTACAAAGGCGACATCTTCACCGAACAGCCTGAACAGGAAAGGGACGTGCAGCCCATTTTGGACATGCTGAGGAACATCAACCCCACGGTGCTGAGCCTTACCTTTGACCCGGAAGGCAGCGGCCCGGACACCCACTATAAAGTGCTGCAGGCCATTGCGGAAGCCGTGCGCCTGTGGAGCAAGGAAAAAGACCTCTCCGGACTGCGCATATGGGGATACCGAAACGTCTGGTACCGGTTTAACCCGGCAGAGGCCAATGTCATGTACCCGGTATCCCTGGAGGCAATGGACGCCATGAACGCCTCTTTCAGCTCCTGCTACGTCAGCCAGGTGGATGCCTCCTTCCCCAGCTATGAGCACAATGGGAGATTCAGCGAACTGGCACAAAAGATCTGGGTGGAGCAGCTCAGTGATCTGCAGATGCTGCTCGGAAAAAACTACTTCTACCAGAACGAACACCCCAACATCAGGGCCAGTCACGGCATGTTGTTTTTAAAGGAGATGACCGTGGAAGAGTTCCTGTCCAGCGCCAGGGAACTCAGGAAATCGATGGAAGGAATGATCAGCGATTAACCTTATGGGGTGCATCCCCGATAAACAATACTTACCATGGCCGAGAAAATTTTGGTTACTGGCGGCGCCGGGTATATCGGCTCCCACACCAGCGTAGTCCTCCAGGAAGCAGGTTATGAAGTGCTCATCATTGACAACCTGTCTAATGCACGGGCTGATGTCCCGCACAGGATTGCCGGGATATCAGGCATACAGCCGGCATTCATAAAAGCAGACCTGTGCAACGAAAAAGACCTGGACTACTGCTTTGACAGGCATCCCGATATTGCAGGTGTGATCCACTTTGCTGCATACAAATCGGTAGGCGAGTCATCCGCATTTCCCCTGAAATATTATCACAACAACCTGGCAGGGACCATTAACCTGCTGAAGGCCATGCAGCAGGCCAATTGCCGGAACCTGGTTTTCTCTTCCTCGTGCACGGTCTACGGACAGCCCGACCAGTTGCCGGTTTCAGAGGAAGCCCCACTGAAAGAAGCATTCTCACCCTATGGCAATACCAAGAGAATTTGTGAGGAGATCATCCGTGACCAGGCCGGGGCCAGCAGCCTGCAAGCCATTGCGCTGCGGTATTTTAATCCCATCGGCGCACATCACTCAGCACAGATCGGAGAGCTTCCGGTGGGCATTCCCAACAACCTGGTTCCATATCTGACACAGACAGCAGCAGGCAAAAGAGAAAGCCTGAAAGTATTCGGTCGGGATTACAACACCCATGACGGCACAGGGATCAGGGATTACATTCACGTGGTGGACCTTGCGGAAGCACATCTGGAAGCGATCAGGCGGCTGCTGGAACAAAAAAACAAGGAGGCTTTCGAGGTATTTAACCTTGGCACAGGCACTGGTTATAGTGTTTTGGATATCATCAACACATTTGAAAAAGTTTCCGGGGTCCGGGTCAGGCATGAATTCACCGATCGCCGCGCCGGCGACATTGAAAGCGTGTGGGCCGACCCGTCAAAAGCCAACCGGTATTTGGGCTGGAAGGCCCGTTTGGGGCTGGAAGAGATGCTGCGCTCAGCCTGGGCTTGGGAACAATTACTGGGTTCCTGAAGTGACAACTGGCTCGATTCGAACATAACGATTTAAAAAACATGACATGACAAGAGTTGCAGGTTATACCATCATGATATTGTTGTTGATGGCATTGGGAGGAAGCCCTTGCCAAGGAGTACCCGGTGAAGGCAGTTCATCGGAAGAATTAAAGTGGATTTCAGAATCGGGGCAGGACCACCCTGACCCAAAAAACACGCATCCCGAAAACCAGGAATCGGGGAGCCCGGATTGGGAAAATCCAGCAATATTTGAAATCAACAAAGAACCCGCGCGGGCTGCCTTTTTCACCTTTGGGAGCAGAGAAAAGGCCATTGCAAATGACCCATTCCAATCCTGCCGCCACCTGAGCATGGACGGTACCTGGCAATTCCACATTGCATCTAATCCGCATCAAAGACCCGTGGGATTTCAGGACCCCGGTTATGACACCAACAATTGGGATGAAATACAGGTTCCCGGGAACTGGGAAGTTCAGGGCTTTGACATCCCCATATATGTAAACCACCCCTATGCCTTTGCAGACCCCCGTAACCTGATCACTGACCTTGATGAAGGACCAGACCCGCCCAGGGTACCCCGTGATTATAATCCGGTGGGATCTTATAGAAAAGAGGTGGAGATACCGGACAAATGGGGTGGACAGGAAGTTTTTATTCACTTCGGATCAGTAAAGTCTGCCTTTTACCTGTGGGTCAATGGGCTCAAGGTGGGTTACAGCCAGGGAAGCAAACTGCCCGCTGAGTTTAACATCACAGACCACCTGCAACCAGGAGAAAAAAATGTGGTGGCCGCTGAAGTTTACCGGTGGAGTGATGGCTCCTACCTCGAATGCCAGGATTTTTGGCGTATCAGCGGGATCGAGCGCAGCGTGTATATGTACACACAACCCAGGCTACGGATACGTGATTTTGAAGTGGTATCCGTGTTAGACGAAACATACACCGATGGTCTTTTCCAGCTGGAAGTGATGCTGGAAAACCACCAAATGAAACCAGCCGATGCGGTTGTTTCATACCTGATTAAAAATGAAAACGGCCATGAAGTGGCAGCCGGGAAGCTAGACAAGGCAAAGGTACACCGGAATTTTCCCTACAGCTTTCCAAAGGTAAGCATTCCATCGGTAAACGCATGGACTGCAGAAACACCTTACCTGTACACCCTTGTGCTGACATTAAAAGACGGTCAAAACAATCACCTGGAGTCGATCAGCAGGCAAATCGGGTTCAGAAGCATCGAAATCGAACGGGGACAGCTGCTGGTGAACGGTGTTCCCGTAGTGCTGAAAGGAGTCAACATACACACCCACAACCCGGAACTGGGGCATACGCTCACCGAAGAAATTATGAAGGAAGATATCAGGCTTCTGAAGCAAAACAATTTCAATGCCGTTCGTTTGGCCCACTACCCATTTCCTGAGCGCTGGTACGAATTGTGCGACAAGTATGGGCTGTACGTGGTGGATGAGGCCAACATCGAATCCCACGGGATGTATTACGGGCCAGAATCCCTCGCCAAAGACCCCGCCTGGATGGAAGCCCACCTTGACCGATTGATAAGAATGGTTAAGCGAACACGCAATCATCCCTCGGTAATCATATGGTCGATGGGTAATGAAGCCGGAAACGGGGTCAACTTTTACGAAGGCTACCACGCCGTGAAGGAAACCGATGCCACCAAAAGACCAGTACAATATGAACGGGTGGAAACCGACTCACGCTATGTGTTCGGATGGGAGTGGAACACCGACATCATTGTACCGCAGTATCCCGACCCGGCATTTTTATACTGGTTTGGAGGGTTCAAATCAGAAAGACCACTTATCCCCTCGGAATACTCCCACTCCATGGGTAACAGCACCGGCAACTTTGCCGAATACTGGGAAGAGATCTACCGTCATCCTCAATTACAAGGAGGATTCATCTGGGACTGGGTCGATCAGGGCCTGTATGAAACAGACGAAGAAGGCAACCGTTTTTTTGCATACGGGGGATACCATGGTGAAGACATGCCCACCGACGGGAATTTCCTGCTTAATGGAATTGTTTTTCCTGACCGCGAATCACAACCAGCCATCGGCGAAGTAAGATATGTTCAGCAGCCCATCCGGTTTTCGCTGCTGAGGGTAAGGGACGGGATCGCCCGGCTGCTGATTGAGAATCGCTACGATTTTACCTGTCTGGGAGGCTATACCTTCGACATCTTCATCAGAGCCGACGGACAGACCCTGCATCATGTCAGCATGGACACACTGGATACACCACCACAAAGCAGCAGCGTGGTGGAACTTAAAATGCCCGAAAACATCAGGATTGAGCCCAATACAACTTATTACCTGGAACTTATTGCGCACCAAAAACAGCCCGCATGGTCTTTTATGGAAAACCACACGGTGGCGGCAGAACAATTACGACTCCCGTGGTATGAGGAAAAAGCACACGAAAGAAATTCTGGTGAAACCATCACAGCAGAAGAAACCGACGGTTCTCTCCGGCTATATAACGACGTTTTTTCAATCACCTTTAACTCAGAGACCGGACAGATCACGTCCTGGTTACATCATGACAGGGAACTCCTGCGTGAAGGTCCGTCTCCCGATTATTGGCGTGCTCCCACCGACAATGATTTTGGCAGCAGGATGCCGGAGAACAACATAGACTGGAAGAAGGCCACCCTGGAACATATGCTCACCGGCTTTAACTTTGATGCTTACGGCGATAGAAGCCGCGTAAAGGTGATAAGCAGCTATGACCTGGGCGCAGTGGACGCTACCACCCAGCTCACCTATATCATCTTTGCCGATGGAAGCATGGATGTGGAAAAAATTCTGACACCGGCTGATGAAAAAGCCCCGGACATTCCGCGGGTCGGACTCACCCTGCAACTCCCCCGCGAATATGACCAGCTTAACTGGTTTGGAAGGGGGCCATTTGAAAACTATCGAGACAGGAACGCGGGCGCCTTTACCGGCCTGTATAAAAGCTCAGCCAGCGAACAGCTGGTGCCTTATATCCGTCCGCAGGAAAATGGAAACAAAACAGATGTCCACTGGGGAGCGCTCACCGACAGCAATGGCAACGGGCTGATGTTTGTTTCACACCGGAATAATGGGCCTGATGATGGATTGGAAATGACAGCCATGCCATATCTTACATCTGACCTGGACGCACGGGAGGCCTATGATTACGGACCTGTAAGACTGGAACAGAAAAATATCGCTTTCGTGAAGCAGCAAAATCTTGTGCGCTGGAACATCGACTACGGCCAAAGGGGTGTGGCCGGGGTCAACAGCTGGGGCGCCATGCCCCTGGAAGCATATAGATTGCTTCCCGACCGGGAGTACAGATACAGCTTCAGCCTGGTGCCCCTACAAAACAGCACAGAAGAAGAACGTGTCCGAGTAAGTAAAATTCACATGATCAACTGATCTCCATTGCTTTAGAAACCTGAACAGCTGGACCGCAAGTGCACCCGGCCATCAAAACCTGCATTTTTCCCAAAGCAATCCCGGCAACAGCATCCAAACGCACCAAATACCCATTAAGCAAAGGCCATAATTATGAAATGGGTGATCATGAAAGATGATCCGAAGAATTTGTGTTTCCATATTCAAAGGTGACTAGTGTCATGTCAATGCTACTGTGTCGCATAAGTCGCAGAGATTTTTTCTCAGCTCAAAAAATAAAAAACCATGCATAGCAGTAGCTATGTAATGGGTTTATTTTGCAGAGATGAGGAAAAAGATCAAGACTTGGGCCGGCTAAAGTAGCGTTGATATGACACTGGTTACGCGGAATTTCTATACGAAGCCTTTCAGCATGGCGTGGCGGTAGAGCCGTTTCAGTCCGTGCACCTTGAACTGCCACCACATCCGGGTTTCTTTCGTGGAGTTGTAGATCCACTCGTTGACCAGGTTGCCTTCGTAATCGAATTCGAACATCATGCAACGGCCGTATCGCGTGAGCAGTGGGCAGCCGGAGGCGCCGTCGTATTTGGCCACGGGCTCCCTGTCGAGGGCCATGTCGAGCATGTTGGCCACCACCACGGGGGCCTGCTTGCGGATCGTGGCGGCCGTCTTGGCTGCGCCGGTGGCAGCGCCATCGCCAATGCCAAAAATGTTTGGGTATTGCGTAT
>PUNN01000212.1 GCA_003552605.1 Phycisphaeraceae bacterium | reverse complement strand
CCCTCGACGGCGAGCCGGTAGGTCTCCGGGTCCGGCTTGGACCGGCTGACATCATCGGCGGTGATGATGGGGGCGAATCGGTCTTCAAGGCCGAGTTGGGACAGGATCAGTTCGATATCGCGGCGGGTGGCGCCGCTGGCGACGGCGAGCGGCCGTGTCCGTGCCGCCTCGGCGATCAGCTCGAGCGCGCCGGGAATGGGCTTTGCCCCTTCGGCGACGATGCGTTCGAACGCCTCCTGTTTCTGGCGGCACAGCTCGGCGAGTCGGTCAGGGTTATCGGCCTCCTCGCCGCGGCCGGCAAGCTCGGCGAGGGCGATCCGGGCCACATCACGGTCGTCGTAGCCGACGAACCGCTCGAGGTATTCCGCGTAATCGAAACTGACACCGAAGGGCTGGAACGTTTCGAGAAACGCCGCAAAGTGCAGTGGCTCGGAGTCCACGATCACACCGTCAAAATCGAAAACAATGGCCTTGAACATGCCGGCAGTGTAACACCGCGCAGACGTTGTGTGCAGGCGACCGGTTGCCATAATTCAGCATGCCGATGCGACGGCCATTGGTTCTTCGAAGCAGAGCCGGTGCCTGCCCGAGCCATGCCGGCAGCCGGCGGTGGGGCAAGGGGGCCGGTGCGGTGTGTCCGGAATTGGCGGGGCCGGGAACCAGTGTGGTCGCGGCGCAGTATCCCGGCGTGATGGGGTGGCCGCGATGGGCCGTGGTGTCGGCGGGTGGTTTTCGTGTCGTGACGGTTAACCCGACGTTGCGGCTGGCCGATGATAAACCTGCCACGGTCGCAACTTCGCGGCCTTGACAGGGAGTACGTGAGGAGAAAGTGATCCATGCCCAGACAGAAGGATATCTTGACCACCGGTGAAGTGGCGCGCATCTGCAATGTGGCGCCGCGAACCGTGAGCAAATGGTTCGATTCGGGCGCCCTTCGCGGCTACCGCATTCCCGGATCGAAGGACCGGCGCATCCCGCTCAATGCGCTGGTGAAGTTCATGAAGGAGCACAACATCCCCCTCGAGGGCCTCCAGAGCGGCCGCACCCGCGTGCTGCTGGTCGATTCGCCGTCGGAGATCGTCGATGTCGTGCAGAAGGTGCTTGGCGAGCAGGCCAACTACGACATCCGGGTGGTGCATACCGGGTTCGCCGCGGGGCTTGAATGCGAGAAGTTCCGCCCTCACGTGATCCTCTTGGACATGCACATGCAGGATGTGCATGGTGAGGATCTGCTCAAGCTCGTTCGGTCCAACCCGGACCTCCAGATGTGCAAAATGATCGCGCTCAGCGGCAAGCTCACCGATGGGCAGGGCCAGGCGCTGATGCAGAAGGGCTTTGATGGCTACCTCAAGAAGCCGTTCCACATCCGCAAGCTGATCGAGACGATCGAGGAAGCGGTGGCCATCGTCTACTGACTTTCTCCCAGCGGGCTGTAGCGGCCCGGCCAGACGGATCGAACCAGGCCCCGCCCCCCTCGGGCGGGGCTTTTTTCTTGCCTGGATGGAGCGCAAGTAAAACGAGGAGCCCGGTGGGGCACCTCGTCTTACGCGTTCGTGGCCGCCGTGCCTTCAAGGGCGGCTTGCGGAGGCCGGGGTAGGGGGGCCGGGTCAGTCGGGTCGGCCATCGGTGGCGTTGATGGTGGTACGGGTGGTGAAGCTCATCTCACCCTCGATCGGCGGCATCTGCTGGTCCTGCTGCTCCATTTGAACATCGATGGGGCCTTCGAGTTCGGTGGTGGTTTCGAGCTCTCGCACGATGCCGCTTTCCGCATCCAGGTGCAGGGTTCCTTCAGCTTCACCGCTCAGGTTGAGCTGGATGCGTGCCGGGCCGGACTGGATCGGTTCGGCGTCATCGCCGAGTTCGAGCTTGGATTCGAGATCGAGCACCGTGTGCTCCTCGCCGCGCTCCCGAAGGGTGAAACGGTGGTCGACAGCGATGGGGACCGGCTGCTCGAGGCCGGCATCGATCTGCCACCGGGCACCTTCGCCCACAGGCTCTTCGGGGTAGACGCGATGGTGCATGAACTGCTCGCGGATCGCCTCCTCGCCGAAGTGCTCCTGGAGCATGCCCATCACCTGCCCGCGCTGCTCGGCCGGCATCTCACCGGCGGCATCGACCATGGATTCGAGCAGGCCGTCAATGCCGTCGACTTCATCGACGTTGCCCTGCCGATCGACGGTATAGGTGATGCTCTGCCCGATGAGCCCATCGAGCGGGGCGAGCGGGCTGGGCTCGGCGTTGTCCTCGGCGGTGTCGTACTCGAGTGCCATTCCCGGGCCGCCATCGATGTGCAGGGCCGCGCGGTCATAGGTCATCTCGACAGTGGCCTGCCCCTCACCGTCCACGGATTGCACTTCATGGACGATGACCTTGGTCATGCGCTGCTCCATGTCCATCTGCTGGCCCATGACGTGCTGGCCCATCTCGGTGCGTTCTTCGATGTTCTGGGTGAAGACCTGCCCCTCGGAGAGGTTAAGCTCGAGCGCCTGTCGCGGCTCCTCGCCCTGTGAAGGGGTGAAGTCCTCGGCGTGGGCGATGGACACTGGCGCCACAACCAGTGTCGCGACGGCAACACGGTGGGGCAGCGGCGATAGCCTGGAGGTCTTGTTCATCTGTTGTTCCTTTTTGCTTGAGGAATGCCGACACATGTCGGCGTGGCGGTGTGCAAGGTACGGTCCCGGCATTATTCCCCCCATCGGTGGGCAGGGCAACGTCTGTTGAAAAGAATGGTCCACGCCGGAAACACTTCAGGGCGGATTAGCGATCCGGAGAAATCGCAGCGGAGCCGATGCGGCTTGTCACGCATTGCGGTCGACGATGCCAGAAGCGCCCTCGCGGCCGCATACAGCCGATTTCGTAATGCCCGCCGGCCAGTCGTTCAGCGCCGGCAGCGGCCAGCATCCCGGCCGGATCGGATCGATGCTGGGTTTGAGGTCGTCCGGTTGTGTGGCGGGGACGGTCAGTTGCGCCAGCGCCATCGACAGCCCGAACCACGCCGCGCCACGCGGGTAGCAGACGAGGTTGTTGGTCATCGACGTTTCGGTGAAGGCGTTGGCCTTGTCCCCGCCGGGGCCGTTGGCGAAGGCCTGCTGGCGCCAGTACTGCTCGCATTGATCGAGATGGTCTTCGCCGAGATACGCCGCGATGCAGTCCCGCCAGAGATTCATCGATATCCACACCCGCTCACGGTCTGCACTCGAATGGCTTGAACCGTATGGGGTGGTGCACTCTCGCAGTGCCGACTGCACATCATCACGAAGCCGGTTGCGATCCAGGCCCGGCGGCAGATCATCGACCATCAGCAGGTAGAGCAACCCATTGCTGGTATAGAGGCTGTATGCATCCGCGCCCGGCAGGCGGTCGTAGGGCAGTGGCTCTCCCGTGAGATTGTCCACCAGCCCCGTGGCCGAGTCATCGAGCACGACGGGATAGTGGTCGCCGAGCCAGCCGGCGTTGAACGTAGCCACAGCGCGGCGGACCTCGATTTCGCACCGCCGCGCACGCTCGCGGTCGCCGAGATGCTCGAAGATGCGCCTCGCTGCGTGCAATGCCGCGAGGCGCTTTACTCCGAGATAAACGTTGTCGCGGCCGTACTGCACGGCGGGCGTGGCATCGTCGATGGTGTTGGCCGTGCCGCGGTCCGGAAAGCCATTGCCGGTGGAGTCGGCCCAAAGCAGATAGTCGGCAAGGGCCGCGGCCGTGACAGCGTGTCGCTGAAAGAGATGGCGTCGATCCCACCATACACCGTGGGCATACAGCATCAGCAGGAAATTGCTGTTCTCCTCCACCGGCATGGCATGGTGGTAACTCTGGCCGTTGGCGGACCAGCCTGCGCCCATGTCGTGTTCGAGGATCGCACCGGGAAAGTCGACCAGCGGATTGCCATGGCGATCATCATCACTGACGCGGTCACGTCGTTTCCGCTCTGCGGCCACATCGTTGGCGTGATGGCTCCACTGCTCGAAGATGCGTTCGAGAAGCTCCGGCCAGCATGCGAAGTAGAACATCGCCTCGTTATGGGTTACATCCACGGTGGAGTTGAAAAAGCACGTGCCTTCCCAGACGCTGAACCAGTCGTTGCCGTCGCCGCCGTGCGCGGCATCCTCCGCCCAGAGCGTATTGATCAGGTAGCTTTGAAAGGCCAGGGCCCCGAGGTCGCACGCGGCGGCGGGCATGCTCGAGTCGGCAAAGCAGTGATCGAACGCTTCGCTTCTGTCCAGCAACATGCGGCGGTGTTCGCCGACCCATGCCGTTACGGCATCGGCATCCTTCCAGAACGCGGTGTATTTCAGTGGCATCGCCCGGCCGAAGCGTTCGAACAGCGCATCGCCGCAGTAGCCGACCATTGCCGCGGAGAAGGCCGTGGCCTCGCTTCCATCGCGCAGGTCGAAATCCGCCTCGAGCCGGTCGGTTTCGACCCGCCAGGTGCCCTCGAGGGCGACGAGGCGGTCATCGGCGCTGCCGCCGAGGGGGTTGACCCGCCGGCTGTCGCGCGGGCCGGCGGGATCGGGCACGATGCCGGGGCCTTCGGTCTCGAACACATCCCGGGCCCGCACCTGGTAGCGCAGTTTCAGCCGATCGGTCCCGGCTTCAACCGTGGTGGCGGGCATGCGAGCGGCGAATACGACGGTGCCCCGAAGCGGGGCCGCCGGGTCGGGCGCATTCCACCGCACAAGGGCCTCGCTGCGATGGACGGTGAATTCGAGCAGGTACGCCGGCACCAGGCTCACCCGCTCATCGCGCGGCCAGAACGGCGCCACAATGCGCAGTTCCAGTCGCACGCCAAGCTTCACGCTGTAAGCGACAAAGCGCAGCGCGGTCATGCTCTGAAACTGCTCGACGCTGAAAAAGTCATCACCCGCCGCGCAGAACGGCAGCGTCTCGAGTGTGCCATCATGATGTCGCAGGCCGATGAGCAGTTCACCCTCATGCTGACACCAAAGCCCGAGCGCCCCGTAGTGGACGCGGCGGCGGATGGGGTCCAGCAGCAGGCTGTAGCGGCTTCCAAGCCGGCCGATGCAGGTGCATGCCAGGGTCATGATGAGTCCAGTTCTTCCGGGTTACCGCGTGGCCGCGGCGGGCTTGCTCAGCCCCATGCGCTCATACTGTGAGGGTGGGGCCTCGGCCTCGGCCATGACCTCGGCGATCATCGCATCCAGCCGCTGGGCCGTCTGCGGGTCATCGATGGGCTGCTCTTGCGCCGGATCGGTCTCGAGGTCGAAAAGCCGGGTCGAGAGATCGACCTTCCCGCGGCCCATGCGGTATTGCGTGGCGATCTTCATCGTCCGGCAGCCCTTGGTGAAGGTGAATGGCTCGGCGAGTTCGATGTTGTCGCGAAGCTCATCGGGGCTGAAGGTATGGCGC
Source organism: Phycisphaeraceae bacterium (assembly GCA_003552605.1). Classification (GTDB taxonomy): domain Bacteria; phylum Planctomycetota; class Phycisphaerae; order Phycisphaerales; family Phycisphaeraceae; genus B1Sed10-187. Next base: position 1,453 of record PUNN01000212.1, on the reverse strand, counting down.
ATGTGAGTGGGCATCAGCGTGTGCTCGTAGAGCGGTTGATTGTCGTCACTTGCCGGTCCACGCATGTAGAAGTAGCGACCATCGGTGGCGTTGATGTGGCCGCCGAAGATGCCGAATATGGCCAGATCGCGCACCGGGGTGTCATCGGCGACCGTATCGCGAAGCACCTTGCCGGTCATGTCGGCGGTCGGCTCGATGTTGAAAAACTCCAGCAGCGTCGGCCCGAGGTCGATCGAGGGCTGCACCAGGGCCTGCCGGCGCTGGCCGGCGCAGCCGGGGCTTCGCGGGTCCCACATGAAGAACGGGGTGTGAGACACCTCCTCGTAGAATCCCATCCACATCTTGGCCCAGCAGTCGTGCTCGCCGAGCATGAAGCCGTGGTCGGTCCACACGATCAGCATCGTGTCTTCCCACATGTTGTGGCGGTCCATCGCGTCGAGCACCTCGCCGAGATAGGCATCGCACATGGCCAGCAGCGAGGCGTACTCGTAGCGCATGTGCTCGACCATCTCCGGCGGCTCGGTCACCGGGGCGTAGTCCGGCCAGTCCCAGTGCTTGCCCAGCTTTTGCCGGTACTCATCGTAGTGTTGAGCAAACAGGTCCTTGTACTTGCGCTGGCTGAAGAATGGTTCGTGGGGGTCGAAGGTCTCGATCTGGAGAAACCAGTTGTCCTGGTCGGCGTTGCGCTCGATGAAGTCGTGCCCGGCGCGGAAGGTACCGGCCTGCGGCTGCTGGTGTTCCTCGGTCATGAACTTGCGGTTGATGCGGTCCTGGGCGTGCCAGCGGTCCTCGGCGGCGTTGCGGCCGTGGACGTTGTGCGCCGGCGGTTCCGAAGCGACCTGGCCGATCCACGGATCACCCTCCTGCCCGCGGAAGAATTCCCATGTGGTGTAGCGGCTGTGGTACGTGGCGCCACCATCCTCAAAGTAATGCTGGTGATCAGTGGCCAGGTGTGTGTGGATGCCGTTCTGCTTGAGCATCTCGGGCACCGAGTCATCAAACGGCTCGATGGGCCCCCAGCTTCGGTGGAGGAAGTTGGGCCGGCCGGTATGCAGGTCGCGGCGGGCGGGCATGCATGGCATGGAGCAGACGTAGCTTCGCTCAAACGTCGCTGCCCGCTGGGCCAGCCGCTGGAAGTTGGGCGCATGGGTCCAGTCGCAGCCGTAGGGTGGCAGGTGGTGGCGGTTGAGCGAGTCGAACATGACCATGATGACTTTCATCGCAGGGGCTCCGGCGGGGGCTGGCGGCGCCGGTGGTCCGCGCCGCTGTGCGGGCAATCTCAGGTTGATGCGAGCCGGTCCCGCTTGAGGTTGGCTCGCCGCGCTCCGGCAAAAGCAGCAGGGGTCTTTTAGCAGATCGGAGCATGACTCGAAAGGGCTGATCGGAGGTGTGACGTTCATGGCGGGCATCTGTGGCAAGGCGAACGCATGTAGATGCTAAACCGGGTGGCATG
>PUNN01000488.1 GCA_003552605.1 Phycisphaeraceae bacterium | reverse complement strand
GGGCAAACGCATGTAGCCGCCAAGCCGAGTGGCATGGTCAGCGGCTGTCCTCGGCCGATGGCCACGGCGGCCCGTCACGGGGGGCGCCGCATGGCCATCGGCCGGAGTTGCGGGGGCGGCCGCTGACCTGGCCACCCCTTGCCTACCCGTAGCGCGTGCGATGCACCTCCGCCGTTGGGGAGCCCGGCTGATTTGGTGCGTCGATCTTGCGGGGGTGGCATAATGGCAAAGGCTGCCAGGCAGCCAACGTTTTTCGCGATGACTGAAGGGATCGCCATGACTGCCCTCGTCACCACCGCGCCCCGCACAATGCAGTTGCAACATCGCGAGGCGCCTGAGCCGGGCGCCGGGCAGGTGCGTGTGCGGCCGCGGCTTGCGGGCATCTGCGGCACGGACCTGCACATCTACCAGGGGCACCACCCCAATGCCGTGTTGCCGGTGGTCCAGGGCCATGAGTTCGTCGGGGTGGTCGATGCCATCGGGCCGCAGGTCGAAGGCTCGATACAGGTAGGCCAGCGGGTCGTCGTGGAACCGCTGGTCAGTTGCGGAAGATGCGAGGCGTGCCGGCGGGGCTTTGTCCATGTCTGTCGCCGGCTGAACGTGCTCGGCGTCCATCGTGATGGGGCTTTCGCGACTGCCATGGTGGTGGATGCGGCGAAAGTGATCGCCGTGCCTGACCGGCTCGATGACCGCGTGGCGGTACTGACTGAGCCGTTCGCTGTGGCGCTGCACGATTGTCGGCGTGCCGGGCTGGTCCCCGCCGAGCGGGTGCTGGTAATTGGTGCTGGGCCGATCGGCCTGGCGATCGCCATGGTGGCGAGGGCGAGCAGCGCTTCGGTGACGATATGCGAGGTCCAGCCGCCGCGTCTGGAACTCGCCGATTCGCTTGGCCTGGATGTGATCGATGCGCGTCACGAGCCCGCCACTGCGTTCGCCCGCTGGACCGATGGGGAGGGTTTTGATGTCGTTTTTGAAGTCTCCGGTACCGCTGGGGGGGTGCGCCTGGCCACGGACGCGGCCTGTGCCCGCGGTCGGGTGGCACAGGTCGGGCTGTTTACCGAACCTGCCCCGGTTGACCTTAACACCGTGGTTTTCAAGGAGTTAACCTGGCTCGGCAGCCGTGTCTACAGTTTCGACGATTTCCGGGATATGGTGGGCCTGCTCGATCGCCTCACCGCTGAAGGCGGGTGTGATCCGGCCGGGATGGTCAGCGAGACATGTACCCTCGCCGAGGTGAGCCCGACCATTGACGGGATGATTCGCGGCGAGGTGGCAGGCAAGGCGCTGGTTGCGCTGGATGATGGGTAGAATCGCCTCATCGGGCAGGCAACGGGGTCCTGACGACCCAGAACGAACGCATGTAGCCTTGCTGGCTGCGTCAGCAGCCGGCCTCGGAACTTCGGCTGATGGCCATGCGGTCCCGAGGGTTCAGTACGCCCCGAGCGCCTCGCGGGCTCTCATGGCCATCGGGCTGAAGACAGCCCGCTGACAATGCCACCCAAGCTACATGCGTTCGCCCTGGCAGGCGGTTGCGGGCGGTTGCTCACAGGGGGTACGGCTCTATAATCGCGGCCGTTTGGTCCTACGGCTCGGTCATAAGGATGTGTACCGCATGAGTGTGAGGGTCGGCCACGCCCCGGGCAGGAGGTCCGCTTCGAGGCGGGTCGACTCTGCGGACCGCGCCCATGCAGCAAGAGGGTGGCTTGGGCGCGGTGGCCTGTTGCCGGCGCTGTTGCTGACCATGCTTGTTCCACACGCCATGGCACACGCGATGGAAGGGGGGCAGGGGGGCGACGGGGATGCGATTCCCGCCGCAGAGACGCGCGATGGCGAGCCGCAAGGGCAGGCTCCGCCCGATGCTGATCGCATCATCCCCGCCACCGGGCAAACGCTGCCTGACCCCGTCTTTCGTGTTGATGCTCATATCCGGGGACAACGGGTGTACTCGTGGACCGAGCAGCCCGGTCGCGTTTACATGCTGCTGGTGGAGGGCGATGCATCACTGGACGTTGGCCTTTACCGCTTTCGTGCCAGGCGTATGGCCATCCGGATCGAAACCGATCCCGAACAACCCCGGCGGGTGTATCACCTCGCAGCGTACCTTGAAGAGGCCCGAACCCGTCCACGGGAGGGCAACGACCGCACCACTGTCGAGTCACCCAACCTGCTGGTCACCGGCGCCATCGAAGGGGCGATCCGGATGCGGGCGGATGTCGTCGAGCGGGAGGCGGCCGAGGATGACTCGCTGGTCGTGGCGGCCCGGCAACGGATTGCCCGGCACCGGGAGGCACGGGCGCGGCGGTTGCTGGATGTCGATGATGCCCCGCTATTCGGGCCGGAGGTTGAACAGCGGCGTCAGCAACGGCGTCAGACCATCGCTCGCCGCGCCATTCGCCAAGCCTTCGTCGACCCGGATCCCCCGGATCCCCCGGATCCCCCGGAGCCGCGCGACCCCGTCCCCCCTCCGGACCAGCCGGAGCCACCGGAGCCCCCTGACGATCCGCCCGACCCGGAGCAGCCGGCCCTGCCCGACCCGCCGGAGGAGCGCCCGCCGTTTCGCGTGCTGCCGGATGAGGGACAGGTCACGCTGAGCGCCCGTCGGGTCTCGATCGATGCACAGCGAGGCGCCGTGGTGCTCGCGGGGGAAGTGGCTGTTGTCTACCACGGCGCTCCCGGACGCAGGCCGCGGGCGCTCCAGGCCGACCGTGCGGTGGTCTTTTTCGATCGTGATCGCACCGGTGGGGGGCGCACGCTCGATGCCGATGCGGTGACCGGGGTCTACCTCGAAGACAACGTGGTCGCCACCAGCGGCGACTTCACCCTTCGGGCGCCCCGTGTCTACTACGATACGCGGTCCGACCAGGCCGTCGTGCTCGATGCGGTGCTGTTTACCTATGACATGGAGCGGCAGGTTCCTCTTTATGTGCGCGCTCGGGAATTGCGCCAGCACTCGCTGCAGAGTTGGGAAGCGCGCGATGCACGATTGACCACGAGCAGCTTCGCCGAGCCCCACCTCGCGATCGGGGCCAGCCGCGCCGAGATCGAGCAGCGCGTGGACGAAGACCGCACGCGGCGGACGCGATATGCCACGCGGGACATCACGCTGCGCGCGGATGGGGTGCCTTTCTTTTACTGGCCCTGGCTCGGCGGAGAGATCGGTGATTCGCCGCTCGACAGTGTGTCGGTCGGCTACCGCAGCCATGTCGGGCCGATGATCGAGACGCGCTGGGATGCGTTCGCCCTCGCCGGTCGTACGTCGCCAGACGGTGTGACGGGGCTGCTCAACCTCGATTACCTCGGCCGTCACGGCCCGGGCATCGGGGCGCGGCTGGATTACGATCGACCTCAGATGCGCGGCACGTTCGACAGTATCTTCCTGCCCTATGACACCGGGCGGGATGAGATCGGCGACCGCGAACCGGTACGTTTCGATGGTGATCAGCGCGGCTTTGCACGACTGGAGCACCGCCACTACGTGCCGGACGAAAACCTCACCGCTGACCTCGAGGTCAGTTATCTTTCCGACCCGACGTTCCTGGAGGAGTTCGATCGAGCCCGGGCTGATGTGGACCGGCCGTGGCGGACCCGCATCTTCCTCAAACACGGGGAGGAGGACTGGGCTGCCACGCTGAGTGCCCAGCACGACCTGAATAACTTCATCCCGCAGACCACGACGCTCCAGGCACCAGGTTATACCGTTGAGAAGACCGGCGAACTCGGCTACCGCCAGGTGGGCATCAGCATTTGGGAAGACCGGCTGACTTACTACGGTGAGAGCCGGTTGAGCTGGATGCGGCTTCGCGGCGGCCGTGACCGGCCTGCCGACCGCGGCATTACCGGCGCTGACAGCCTGGCACTTTTCGGGATCGCCGATGATGCCCGGTTTGAGACCCGGCTGACCGACCAGGGGCTGGACGATGACCGGCGGCTGCGGCTCGACACGCGGCATGAGCTTTCGGCCCCGATGAACGCCGGGGATGTGCGAATCACCCCGTACATCGTCGGCCGGTTCACCGGTTACGATGCCGACTTCGAGGACTTCCGCGGTGAGAGCGATCAGGTCCGTCTCTACGGCCAGGCCGGCACGCGCGCTTCGATGCAGTTGCATCGGGCCTATCCGGATGCGGAATTGCCGCTGCTCGATGTTTCCGGCATCCGTCACATCATGGAACCGCACATCAACGTCTTCGTCAGTGGCGCCAATCTCGACTCCCGCGATCTGCCGGAGTTCGACATGGACGTGGAGGGGCTCAGCGAAGGTGTCACCTCCCGAATCGGCCTCCGGCAGACGTTGCAGACCCAGCGCGGCGGACCGGGACAGTGGCGCAATGTCAACTGGCTCGTACTCGATACTGACCTGATCCTGCGCACCAGCGAAGCCGAGACCGATCATACGCTCGCCCGCTATTTTTCATCCCGGCCGGAGATGACCGTTGGCGGCGACCACATCCATTCGCGGCTGGCATGGCAGGTGACTGATACCTCGGCGCTGAGCGGCGAGATGGTCTACGGGCTTGATGCCGGCCGGTTCGACTACTGGCGGGCCGGATGGGCGCTTCGGTCTTCGGCACCGCTCGATGCCTATGTCGACTACGCCGAGATCGGCGCCCTCGACAGTCAACGTCTGAGCTATGGTGTCGGCTACCAGATTTCCGATAAGTATGCGTTCGGCGCCCGCCATCAGCATGATTTCGGCCAACAGCGGGCCCGGCTGCTGACAGTCAATGTCTCCCGCCGCCTGCCGCAAGGGTGGCTCAACTTCGTCGGCGGGTTTGATGACATTGACGATGATGTGTTCTTCGGCGTCTCGTTCACGCCCGAGTTCGGCGGCCGCGACCCCGGCGCCGGCCTTCCCTTCGACATCCAGTAACAGCCGGGGACGTGCAGCCTGCCGGCGGTGACTTTCCCGTTGCATCTCGAGCGCCGGTGACCATTCGCTGCTACAGCCCGTCGCGGGAGCGACCGAATCCGGCCACGGGATTTGTCCGGTCTCAAGGCTCCCTGCGATCCGGCCGACCTACACAGATGCGGCAGTGGCGCGGCCCCCGAGGTGTGGGGCGCACGATGTCCTTCCATCCGGGGATGGACCGGCCTATGTCATCTTCCACCGTCAAAAGCGACCTCGAGATCTACCTGCGCGAGATCGATCAGACGCCGCTGCTGACCGCCGAGCAGGAAAAGGAGCTGTGTCGTCGCATCATCCGCGACAATTGCCCGCATGCGCGGGATCAGATGGTCCGGGCCAATCTGCGACTGGTGGTTTCAATCGCCAAACGCTACGCCAACCGCGGCCTGCCCCTGAGCGACCTGATCGAGGAGGGCAATATCGGACTCATGCGGGCGGTCGAAGGGTTTGATCCAGAGCAGGGGGCTCGATTCTCCACATATGCCACATGGTGGATCAAGCAGGCGATCAAGCGGGCGCTGATCAATGCCATCCAGCCGGTGCATATTCCCGCCTACATGGTCGAGCTGATCGCGCGATGGAAACGGACATGGTCGCAACTCGAGGATGAGCTTGGCCGCCAGCCGACCAACCAGGAGCTCGCCGCGGCGATGGATGTGCCGCTGCGCAAGATCCGCATCATCCGCAAAGCCGTCCGGGCCTTCCAGCGGCCCGCCCAGTCCGACCCGGCGGAGGGTGAGGCGGGGGTCAGCCTCGATGAGATGCTCACCGACTACCGCCAGCCGCAGCCGGAGCAGGTCGTGTTCGAGGATGACGACCTCAACACGATCCGCATCCTCCTCGGCCTGATCGATGAACGTGAAGCGAAGATTCTGCGGCTGCGCTTCGGCCTTGATGGGGAGGAGCCGCTGACGTTGAAGGAGGTCGGCCGCCGCGTCGGGCTGACCCGGGAGCGGGTACGGCAGATCGAGATTGAGGCGCTGCGGCGGCTCAACGAGCATCTCAAGGGTGATAACCCCCTGAGCACCCCGGTATCCCGACCCCGCCGCCGCCGCCAATACCGTCGCCGCTCCGCCAATGCGGCAGCCAAGTCCGATGAGACACGCGGTGAATCGCGCGGGGAAGGGCATGATGCAGACCCGCCCCCGGGCGAGCGTCGCATCGCGTAACGGGCACTCGCCCGAGTTGCGCAGTTTCAGATTTCACGCCTGAAAATGCGACGAAGTCACGGCCGCCTGGGTGCATGGCACGCCCTTGCGTTTCCGTGAAAGAGGATCCGCGAGGCGTGTCATGCGCCCCGGTCGCCTGCGGCGATATCTCGCAGATTGACACCCTTCATTGCCGGCTATATCGGGTGGTGGGCCGATGGCCCGCTCGCGGACCATTGGGTGCGCTCCCGGCGGCAGGGTTGGTGATGTACTCGCAACTCGCTGCTGCACCTGGCTTTGCCATTCTGCATGTCCCGTGCCTTTTGAACTGGGCTTCTCAAAAAGACTTCGTGGGATCGAGTGGCAGTCTTTACGCTCGTAGCCTCCTCGCGGCTCGGCCTCAATGGCTTGGCGCACCGTGCCTGCATTCGGCTCTGCGGTGAAGCCGTGAACGTGGCGGCGGGATCGGGCATAATGGGGCCGCGCGATAGCCCCCGTCCGCCGGGCCTTGTCGGTGGTGGCGGTCTGCCGCGCGTTTGAAGTTAACCCCGGATCCGGCGTTTGGGCTTTGTCGTGTACCGGCGGGCCCGCCGCGCCAAGGACAAGTGCTGATGCTGGTCACACTCGGCTTTGCCACGGTCATCCCATGGATTCTCGCTGCGCTGATGGCGGCGGGGGCGGTCCCGACGGCGGTGTACGTCCGCCGCCGCATCCGGCAACTCGCCGAGCGCGAGGCCCAGCTTCCCCAGGCCAGCCGTTACCAGGACATCGAACAGAAGCTGCACGAGCGCCAGCTCGAACTGGCCAATGTCGAGGCCCGGCTCGATACGGCCAAACAGACCATCGAGCGCAGTGAGCAGGCCCAGCGCTGGCTCGAGTCCCACGATGAGCGGCTCCAGACCGTCGAAGCCGAGCGCCAGGAAGCCGACCAACTGCGCCAGACCCTCGAACGACTGCGGCTCGAGGTGGAGGAGCGATCCAAGCGGGAGACGCGGCTGAAGCAGGATGTGGCGGTGCTCGAATCCAAGCGCGAGCAGATGGAGAACCGCCTCGTGGACCTCGAGGCCCAGGTCCGGGAGCGGCAGGGCGAGTTGAAGACCACGCGAGAACAGGTTGAGGCCCTCCAGGCCCAGCGCGGCGGGCTGAAGACCGAGGTGGCCGAACTCGATGCCACCGCCGCCCGTTACCGCGAGTTGAAGGACCAGGTTGCCACGCTGAGCGAACAGCACAGCGAGCTGAAAGACAAGCTCGCCGATGCTCAGCATCGCCACGGCCAGTTCACCGAGCAAATCGAGGCCGCCGAGCGCACCTTTGAGCAGCGCCAGGCCACAGTGACCGAGCTCGCCGAGCGCATCGAGTCACTTCAGGCCCAGCGCGGTGCGTTGAAGCAGGAGGTGGCCGACCTCGAGCGGCTTCGGGATGAGCATCGCTCGCTGCGCGAAAAGCTCGATGAACTTGAAAGCCGGCGCCACCGGCTTGCCGAGGAGATCCAGAAGCTCACGCATGACCGCGACCGTGCCCACGAGCAGGCCGAGGCCACGACGCAGGCGCTGCAGACGGCCACCACGGACCTTGAATCAGCGCGGTATGAACACGATCAACTCACGCGACAGCGAGATGAGCTTCAGCAGCAGGTGTCGGACCTCGAGAGCCGCCGTGCAGAGCATGCCAGGCTCACTGAGCAGATCGACAAGCTCGACACCCGCCACAGCGAGTTGGCCGAGCAACTGCGCAGCCTCGAAGCGCAGCGGGATCAGACCCAGAAACAGCTCGAGCTGACCGCCAGCGATCTCAATGCCCGCACCCAGGCGCTCGATACCGCCCGCAGCGAGCACGAATCGCTTCAGGCCAAACGAAGCACGCTCAAGCAGGAAGTGGCGGACCTCGAAGCACTCCGCGGTGAACATGCCACCCTGCGCCAGCAGGTGGATGAATTGACCGCCCGGCGTAGCGAGCTCACCGAGGCGCTTCGCACGATCGAGCAGCAGCGCGATCAGGCCAAGCAACAGGCCGATGCCATCAGCAGCGAACTCGAAAAACAGACCGCGGCGCTTGAGACGGCCCGCTCCGAGCATGCGGCGATCCAGTCGCACCGCGATGCCATCAAGGATGAGGTTGCCGACCTTGGAGCGCTTCGCAGCGAACATGCGACCCTTCGCGATGAGGTTAACCAACTGTCGACACGCCGAACGGAGCTGATCGAGGCGGTCCGTGACATCGAGCATCGCCGCGACCGTGCCCGGGAACAGGCGGATACAGTCGGCGCCGAACTCGAAAAGAAGACCGAAGCGCTCGAGGCCGCCACAAGCGAGCATGAATCGCTTCAGGCCCGGCGCAGCAGCCTGAAGCAGGAGGTGGCCGACCTCGAGCGGCTGCGCAGTGAACACGCCGAGTTGAAGCAGAAGGTGGAGGATTTGACCGAGCGCCGCTCGGACCTGATCGAAGAACTCCGCGGAATCGAACATGCCCGCGATCGCGCACGGGAGCAGGCCGAGACCATCAGCACCGAGCTCGAGAAGAAGTCGAACTTGCTTGAATCGGTTCGAAGCGAGCACGATACGCTGCAGGCACAGCGCGATGCCCTGAGCAAACAGGTCGCCGACCTTGAGCAGTTGCGGCAGGAACACGAGGACCTGACGGTCAAGCTCGAGACACTCACCTCCCAGCGTGACCGCATCACGCAGGAACTCAACGATGTCACCCTTCGGCGTGACCGCGCCCGCGAGCAGTCAGCGGCGGTGGCGACCGAACTCGAAGCGAAGACCGAAGCGCTCGATTCGGCGCGCAGCGAGCATGAGTCGCTGCTGGCCCAACGTGCAGGTCTCAAGACGGAGGTGGCCGAACTCGAAGCCCTCGCCGAGCGCCACCGGACACTTCAGAAGGAAGTGGCCGAGCTGAGCGAGCAGCGTTCGAAACTCAATGAGCAGGTCGTCTCGAGCCATGCCCACCACCAGCAGCTTGCGCATGAGCTGTCACAACTGACGGGCAAGGTGGATTCGGCACGCAGCGAGCTCGAACAGTTGAGCAAGCAGGTGGCCGAATCCACTGAACGGCGTGATGCGCTCAAGGCCGAGATCAGCGGCCTGACCGAGCTAGCCCGCACCCACAAGGAACTGAAGCAGGCTGTCGGAGAACTGACAGAGCGCCAGCAACGCCTTGCCGCGGAAGTCTCGGCGGCTGAATTCAACCTCAGTGAAAAGCAGGATCAGTACAAGGCGCTGGCCGAGCAGCTCGAGCAGACCCGACGGTCGTATGAAAAGGCGCAGCAGCAGGTGGAGAAGCTCACCGAGCAGCGCAGCAGTCTCGGGGCAAGCGTCTCGGAACTCGATGTCCAGGCCGAAGCGCGGCGGAAGCAGGTCGAGGAACTCGCCGAGCGGCTCAGTGCTCAGCAGGGTGAGCTCGAGCGGACCCGTACCGCACTCGAGGAAGACCGCAAGGCCTACCGCGAGTTGAGCGAGCAGGTCGAGGGCCTCTCCGCTCGGCGGGGTCAGCTCGAACAGACGGTGTCAGTCCTCGATGAGACGCTCAAGGAGATGCGGCTCCAGGCCGGCTACCGCGGGTCCAATGCCGGGCCGCTCTCGGAGTTGTGGAAGCCGGCGCTGGTCAAGAGCGAATTTACCGGCCCGCGGGAGGAAGATGAGCCGGCCGCCATCCAAAGCATGCACCGTTACCTTTCAAACCTCGGCCTTCAGTTTCCCCGCCGCGTGATCAATGCCTTCCACACGGCATTGAAGGTAAGCGAGGTTTCACCCCTGGTGGTCCTGGCCGGGATCAGTGGTACGGGCAAGAGCGAGCTTGCGCGGCGGTACGCTGAGGGAATGGGGATGCACTTTCTCAACCTCGCCGTTCAGCCGCGCTGGGACAGCCCGCAGGACATGTTCGGATTCTTCAACTACCTCGAGAACCAGTATCGCGCGACCGACCTGGCCCGTGCGCTGGTGCAGATGGATCCGTTCGCCAATGAGCCCGGCCGCGGGTGGGAACCGCCGGAGCACTGGGAGGAGCGACTGGCCGACCGCATGCTGCTGGTGCTGCTCGATGAGATGAACCTGGCGCGGGTCGAGTACTACTTCAGCGAGTTTCTCAGCCGGCTGGAAATCCGGCGCGGTATCGACAAGCTCACGCCCATCCAGCGCCGGCAGGCTGAAATCGTGCTCGAGATCGGGGCGCATGGGGCGGGCGATCCGACCATGCGGCTGTTCGTCGATGCCAACGTGCTCTTTGTCGGTACGATCAACGAGGATGAAACCACGCAGACGCTTTCCGATAAGGTCGTTGACCGCTCGAACATCCTCTCGTTCGGCCGGCCCGGCCGGCTCAGCCCGCCCGGCATGCCGGGCTCCGTGCAGCGACGGCAGGTGCGGCGAACGGAGCACTTCCTGCCGTTCGAGAACTGGCAGCAGTGGCTGCGCACCGATGAGGACCTTTCTCCCGAGCATGATGCCCAGGTCAATCGCTGGATCGACCAACTCGGGGATGCAATGGCCTCGATCGGTAAGCCTTTCGCGTTCCGTACGCACCTGGCGCTTCGCACCTACGCAGCGAACTATCCCGACCGAAGTGATGAGGGATTGAAGCTGGCCATGGCGGATCAGGTCGAGCAGAAGCTGCTGCCGAAGTTCCGTGGCCTCGACCCCAACGATGCACCGGTGGCGAGGGCCCTTGACCAGGTGACGGCACTGGTGGAACACTGTGGTGATGCGGCACTTGCTGATGCCATCGAGCGCAGCCGGCACGCTGGGATCGCCGAACACCAGTTCGTCCTGCGCGGCCCGGATCGCATGGCCGATGAGCCTGCCGAGGAAGCGAGCGAGTCGACCGCAGCACCAGAGCCTGCCACACCCGGCCCCCGCGCCACGGATTCGTGATCCATGCCCGTCAGAAGCGAAGAGATTGCGGTGGTCCGGCCCTGGGATGTGCTGCCCGGCGGGGCAGGCACGGGTGGCAGCACTGGCGGGGGACGCAACTGGCAGATGAGCAGTGGCGCGGGGGGTGACGGCGCACGGTACGTGCTGTTTGTCCCGGCGGACATCGAGCAGGTCGTGCTGAGCGAAACCGGCGAGGCTTTGCCGTTGCTTGCGACCTACACCGATCACCGGCGCCTTGCGTGGCGCAAATTCGAGTTGCCCGCCGCGGATGAAACCGGCCGGGCGCCGCTGACACAGACCGTAGCGCTCAAGCTTCATCGGCAGGTCGGCCACCCTGGGTCGATGCGGATCAACCTCGAAGGCGCCCTCGCCCGGCCCGTCGAGGCCGACGAAGCGCAGCCATCAGTCGAGCCGGTCTTCGGTGCATTCGATCCGCACGCGAGTTCCGCGATGTGGCAGCAGGCTGCGGCGGCCGTGGATGTGCTCACCCACCGCCACCTCGAACTGGTCGACCGGCTTTACGATGACAGTCGGGCTGAGCGTGGCGGGATGTTCTGGGATAACCCCGGTGGCGGCGTCGGTGCCTGGCCGCTGCACCGTGTCATCGCCGCGTGGTACCGCAGCGCTGAGCCCGGTCCGGCGGTGCAGCAGCGGGGCGATGAGGCGATTGTCCGACTGAGCCGGCGGCTGGCCCGCCTGCTTAACGATGTCTGCCATCACCCCCGCTATTTTCTGACGCGAAGCCGACAGATTTTGCCCGCCGACCGGGTCCGCGAGGTCGATGCGGCGTGCGTGCGCTGGCTGGCGCGCCAGCCCGGCCCTTCCGGGCGCCGGCTGGTCGATCGCATCGGCGCCAAGCGCGAGGCCATGGCGGTGGTGCGCTACGAAACGGCCGACACCGTCGAGAACCGCGTGGTCCGCGACCTGATCCGGCGGGCGCGTGGTGAATGCCGTCGCGTGCTCGAACGTCGGCAGCAGCAGGTCGAAGCTGGCGACCCGATCATTCGTGAGCTGACCGCGTTCACCGAACTGCTTGATCGGCTGGAACGCGATTCACCGCTGGCGGATGTGCCGCCGACCGGCAGTGTGCCGCGTCCCAACCATGTTCTTGCACGCGATCCGCGCTACCGGGCGTTGTGGCGGGCCTACATGGACCTGGTCAAGCGGCAGCAGCAGCGATCGCGCACGTGGCGCTGGCGCCGCCGCATCTGGGCCGAATCGTGCCAGGTGGCGGTGCTTGCCGCCATGCAGCACCTTGCACCGGCGGAACCGGCATCACGCTCGCCGGTCCTTTTGCGGCCACAGCAGACCTGCGGCCGGTTCATTGATCCGCGCACCGCCCTGGGCAAATGGGAATTGCCCGCGGCCGGTGAAGCCGGTTGTACGGTCTTCTGGCTCGATGCGCATCAACTCCACCAGTACCAGACGCCCAATCCGCTGCCCGAGCGATTGCTTCAACTGTGTCCTGATGGGGCGTTGCTGTTGCGAGACCGGCGGCGGCCGGACCAGATGCCGTTGCGCCTGCTGGCCATCTGGGCGACGCTCGCGTTCGACATCGAGGGCGATCGGCTCCAGAAACGCACCACCGAACTGGCCATGGAACTGCGGCAGGTGCCCGGGTCGATACAGGTTCGCGGCCTGTTGCTCCAGCCGTCGCTTGGGGACACTGACGAAGAATGTGCGCAACAAAGCGCGGATGGCGATGGCAATGGCAACGGCCGACGGACGCCCAACCGTCCGTTGGCCGATATGCAACAGTCGCATGTGCTTGTGCAGTCGTGCCTCGGCTTGAGGCTGCCACTTCCTGTGCAGCGCGGGCAAGCGGTGCTTGAGAATGCCATCCGGGAGATGCTGATTCAGTGACCGAAGCCGACCCGCCTGTTGATGGGGCCACTGTGCCGGATGCATCCGCTGATGCCGAACTGTGCGCACAGGAGCCCGCCTTTGATCTCGATCCACTGGCAGTGCGCATCGCCCGGGCGGTGCCGGATGTGGATGAGGGCGGAGTGCGGGTGGAGATGATCGAGCCTGGCGAGGTGAGCGTGCCCCCTTCGGTGGTGCTGCCGCGCTATGGCGGTGAACCGGTGCAGGTCGACCTGGCGTGGCCCGTGCATGCACGTGCCACCGGTGATCACTGGCCACCGGAATCGCGGGTGCGCTTCGGCCCCGATGAGCCCGGCCCCTCGCGCATGCCCATGGCATACGCCTGGCCGATGCTCGCCGAAGATATTGCATGGACATGGGAGCCGGCCCCGGATGAGGCGCGGGGTCGGCGGACGCGGTCGATCACGGCGGCAGAGGCCATCGCTCAGATTCTCGCCGCTGCCGTTGAAACGGCGATGGGCAGCGATACGGATTACGGGCAAACGGGGACTGGAGAGCGAGACGGTGGGGTTTCGCCGTTACCGGCTGCAACCCGGATGCGCGAGCCCCTGCTTGTGGTGCCTGCCGCATTGCCATCGCCTGCGCGCAGGGCGCTTGGCAATGCATCGCAGCGACTCCGGATGCATCCGCGTTTCATCTCGCGTACCGAGGCGGGTGCTGTTGCATGGGCCGGGTTGCTGCCGCGACGTGCCGGCCGCCGCGCGGAGGTGGTCACGCTGCATCTGGGCCTGGATGAATGGGAACTCGGTGTGGCCGAGGTCACGCGATCCGCCGAAGGTGAAGGCCTCGTTCCGGCGGTGGCCGTCAACCATGCGTTGCAGACTTCACTATTGAGCCCGGGTCTGGAGATGGTTCACCGCGTCGCGGAGCAGGCGGCGCAGATGTCACTGCGACAGGGCGGTCCCTCGCGCGCGTGGGAACTACTCTGGTGTACCCCGTGGCTCTCTGCGGCGTTTGAGATGCTGGTCAGGGGCAGCGCGGAACGGCTCCCTCCGCAACTTGGTTTTCTTTCGCCACACGTGCGCAAGGTTGAGTTCCTCCGCCAGCAATGTCGTGCGGCGATGCAGCGCGCGCCAGGTGTGGGGCCCGATGTGGGGTCGCTGCTGCGGCAGTTCCGGCCGCGCGATGGCGGTTTCCCCGCGGCGCGCGAGTGGATCATGGCAGCGAGGCGTTCACTAAGGCAAAACGGGGTTGAACCCGCCGGAGCCATCGTCACCGGGGCACTAGCGGCGATTCCCTGGGATGCCCATCGCTCATTCGCCGCGCATCACCTGCAACAACTTGGCATCGATCCACACGGCGTGATCGTTGAGTTCGCCGATGTTCCACCCGGCCTGCTTGCCCGCGGTGCGGCAATGTCCCGTGGCGCCACCGATGCCGGTGATGCCTGGAATGGCGGGTAACATCGAGCAGGCCATTGATGCATGCGCGACACCTGTTGCCACGCGCGACACCTGTTGCTCGATAAAGATTGCCCACGTCCCGGCCACGTGGCATTACGAGAGTCACGCCCACCATTCCGCAGGCCGCCTTTGTCGCTCAGAGGAGCCACGAGGCAACATGTGGGCCTGCCGCTACCAGCGAATGGCCGTATCGAGTATCCCGGGCATCCATCCATCTCATGCCACTGCGAGAAGAATCATGAAGGTCGTGAACGCGAAGATCACCAGCACCGTCACGATTTTCCATGCGAGGCTGCTTTCACCGCGGGTGTGATGTTCCCAAGCCTCCCCGCTCATCCAGTGGCCGCAGAGGTTGCACTTTTCCGCGCGCTCCCAGATCGAGGCACCACAGGCCGGACAGGCGACAATCCCATCCTCATCCGGATCATCCATCTCTTCGGGCTCGGGGCCTTCATCGACCAGCTCGTTTGAACTGTCCAACCCATCAGGCTCCTCCGCCGGAGCCGGCCCATGCTCGTCGAGGCTTGTGCGCGCCATACGTCAGAATCATATGCCCCCCGGCCCGCATATGCATCCCCTGGCATGTCGGCGCCACTTCCTCGGCATGGGACCGCCGCCGTAAAACAGAAAATCAAAAAATCAAAAGCAGGGCGGGTAGCCCCACCCTGCTTTGTGCTGAATCGTGACTATTCCCGGCTGATACGTCCGCTGAGGCGCTTCCTGGCAGGGTTGCTCAGAACCTCACCCGCACACCCACGCGCCACCTGTCACCGCGGTATCGCACACCGACAGAAGTGCTGCGGTGGTAGTACTTGCGGTGCGGCCGGTGGAAGTGATGCCGGTGAAACACTGGCCGATGGCGGTAGATCACCCGCCGCGGGGGTGGGCAATAGTACGTGCGATGGATGTAGACCGGCCGCGGGCGGTAATGGTGATGATGGTAGTAGTAATGGTGGTGGTGATGCACCGTCGTGCGCTGCTGGCTTGTGTAACCACTCGAGTTCGAGGGCGAGTAATACACCTGCTGCTGCGGGTGGCTGTCGTAGAGTTGACGGTAGCCACCTGATGCCTGCTGCGAGCTTTGGGCTGACTCGGGCAGATACTGCGCTGCGGTAACGGGATTGTCTGACCGGCGGGAATCCGCCGAGTCCCGCTGAACGGGCCTGTCGTCGACCTCCTGCGCTTCGGGTGCGAAGCGCTGCTCGACATCCGGCCCGAGGTCCTGCTCGTTGAGGAAGATGCCGGCAGCGTAGACCTCCTCCGGCTCATCCGCGGCTTCATCCGCCTCCCGCATCGTCGCCGGGGCCTCGCTCGAATCGACCGGAGTAGAAGCCTGTTCCACCGGTTGGGCCATATCGGAAGCTCGCTCCGCGGCGGACTGTGGTCGTTGCGGTTGCTCTGCCTGGGGCTGCGGTCGCGTGGCAATCACGCGGCGGGGGTTCGAAACCGACGCTGGATCACCGCTTAGAGCCTGCCCACCGGTGGACGCCGCAGTGCGCTGGGGCTGGGGATGAGGCCCCTCAGCGGTTTGTCGGGCCGTCTGGGCCTCGCCGCGCTGGACGACGACCACGCGCCGGTCGGCTTCGCGGCTTCGTGGCGGCAGATACGCCGCAGCGCGTACCGGCTCCGCCGCGCTTGTGCTCGCGGTGGCCCCATCGCTGTCGAGCCGTGGGTTGTAGGACTGGGCGAAGGCGGGCACGCTCCACACCGTGACGGCGCAGAACCCCACCACCAGAGTCAAGAAAGACACTCTGCTGACCATGAAGACCTCCGTTTCCGCCACCGACTGTATTATACCCACCATCCTGCGATCGGGGGGCAAGCGTGATGTGAAAACTCGCGCGATCAGGGAACTTCCGGGCTGAATGCGGTGAGTTGAGATTGGCACGGAGGGCTTGCCACTTCCTGGATCGGCGGCGATGATCGCCGCAGCGGCAAATAATCCCGAAAATGCGGCATTTGGAGCCTGTCCCGCCCTTGGAGCCAGTGCCCCGACCCGCAGGGCGAACGCATGTACCTTGGGTGGCATGGTCAGCAGCCGTCTTTCCGGGGCGGCTGATGGCCATGCGGCGAACCCCCAGTCACAGGCCGTCATGGCCATCGGCTGCGGACACCCCCGGAAGCCGCTGACGCAGCCACCCGGTTTCGCGTCTACATGCGTTTGCCCTGCCCCGACCCGCCCGTGGCCTCCGGGGTGGCCGGGCCGTTATCATCCGGTCGAATTGTCCAATGAACATGGAGGATCGACACATGACCGCAGCCCGCGCCCCCCTCTACCCGCTGACCTTCCAGCCCATCCTGAAGGAAAAGGTCTGGGGCGGTCGGCGGCTTGAGGCTCTGGGCAAGCTGCTGCCGGCTGGTGATGGCTCGCCGCCGCCGGTTGGTGAATCGTGGGAACTTGCTGACCTCGACGCCACGAGCGCATCCGGCGGTGGGGGCGAGGCTGAGCACAGCATCGTCGCCGCCGGGCCTCTCGCCGGCCGAAACATCCGTGAATTGATTCACGAGTACGGCCAGGACCTGATGGGCCGGCTGGAGACCACGCCCGATGGTGGTTTCCCCATCCTGATCAAATATCTCGATGCCAGCGAGAACCTTTCGGTGCAGGTTCATCCGAGTGCCGACTACGTCCGCCAGCACCCGGAGGCCCACCTCAAGAGCGAAGCCTGGTACATCGTCGATGCCGAGCCCGAGGCCGCGATCTACAAAGGCGTGAAAGAGGGCGTGAGGCGCGAGCAGTTCCGGGAGGCGATCGAGAACAATACGGTTGAAGAGCTGCTCAACCGCGTACCGGTCAAGCCGGGAGACTGCCACTACCTGCCCAGCGGCACGTGCCACGCGCTCGGGGCAGGTGTGGTGGTGGCGGAGGTGCAGACGCCGAGCGACACGACGTTTCGCGTCTATGACTGGGGGCGTACGGGGCGAGAGCTGCACATCGAGCAGGCGGTCGAGTGCATTCACTTCGGCCCGGCGGACACCGCGCGATTCGAGCGGCGTACCCATGTGGGGGGGATGTTCACGACGATGACACGGCTTGTGAATTGCGAGTATTTCAGGATCGAAAAAGTCCGGATGAGCGAGGGCTACCGGCAGGCCATACCGTACAACCAGCCGACGGTATGGATGGTGCTTGCAGGGGCCGGGACCATTGAACCCGGAACCGGCGCCGAGCCGGTGACGTTCAGCCGCGGCCAGACACTCCTGATCCCGGCGTGCATGGAACATGCGGAAGTTGAACTCCACCAGGACACGGTGTGGCTGGAAGTCTCATTCCCGCAAGCCATGGGTGATCTGCTCGCATAGATGTCGGGTACACGGCCCATCGTGATGTTTGCTGCGTGATTTTGGTCATTTTTTGCGCGTTTTTGAATGCGACGGCCAAATGCGGCTGGTACAATGCCCGAGAGTGGAGAAGCTAGAGCATCAACACCGCTTCATTGATAGGAGTTTCATCATGAGCAGGCTCGCAGCCAATCCGTCGGTGGTCACCCGCAAATGTCGCCTCGCAACTGCTTGCACGACTCGGCAACGCGGTTTGTCAATCGTTCCCGCCCTTGCCTTGGTTGTGTCGATCCTGGTCATCAGTGCCGGGGCTGCTCATGCCGGGCAGGGGGCGCCGATCATCGGCTACAAGTTCGAGTCGGAGAAGCTGATCGATACGGAGGCCGGCCTGGGTGAGAAGGCCAGGCCCTCGATCACAGCCCCCGGCCTGGACATCGGGCCGTTGACCTACGGGGTTGATGAGGATGCGGTCGGCAGCAGCGGCGCCCGCCTCGTGCGTGCGGTCGAAGAAGGCATCGATGAAGCCGGCTACAGCGATCACGTTGCACTGCTCGACCCGGGTTGGGAAGAGGTCTGGTCCTTTACCGTGACCAACAAAAGCGAGTACACGTGGCAATGGACGGAGGCCGAGGTGCGCGCTGCCAAGCGATCGGAGCGTGATCCGCGGCGAAGCATCGGCGCCAGGATTTACAGTGATGCCGGTGATGATTCGCTGCCGTTGAGTGACCCGGACTACGACCGCGGGTACGGCTCATCTTTTCCTGGTGATGACTGGCCGCTGCTCGATGAGCACGACATCGAATGGGGCTGGAAGGATACCCGGACGGTCACGCTCGAGCTTGGTGATCTCGGCCCGATCGAGCCGGGTGAAACGTACCGCATTGTTCTGGCTTTCAGCGGACATGCGCACACCCGTGGCTACATGGACAGCTTCGTCCTCCGCGGCCGGCCCCTCGAGGCGACGTCCGCGGAGATGACCATCACCGAGCAGCCGACACAGACATGGGCCCCCGAGCAGGGCGAGCGGATCGATCCGGCACCCACCGTTCAAATCACGGATGCGGCCGGCAAGCCGCTTCCCGCGCAGGAGGTCTCCGCCCGCCTCGCCGAAGGAAGCTTTGCTGAAGGCAGCACGACCACGGTCATCAGCGACGATAAGGGCATGGCCCGGTTCGATGATCTGCTGATCAGTGAGGCCGCAGACGATGAGCGGATCATTTTCTCGGTCGAGGGCGTGGGTGATGTCCACTCCGACCCGTTTCATGCCCGGGCACTGACCGATCCGGACAGCCTCACCTTCGACCGCGCCCCGGAGCGGCTGTGGACAAGTGAGGTGCCGACCCGGCTGATTCCCGCCCCGCGGGTCAAGGCGACCCTCGATGATGGCACGCCAGTGCCATACGTTGAGGTTGCCGTGCGCGCTGAACCGGATGTGCTCGATGGAGACAGCACCACCACCGCCCGGACCGATCTCGATGGCATTGCACGCTTTGACGATCTGCACGTCCGCGAGGCCGGCGAGGGCTACCGGCTGATCTTCGATGCCCCGCGCGCTTCAACCCTGCGGTCAGAAGCATTCGAGGTCGAGCAGGTTGCTCATGCACCGCGGATCATGGTGGACGCCGGTCGCATCGCCGGGATCCGCGAGGCGGCTACCGAGGCCGGGTCGCATCATGCCGAGGCCATCGAGGCGATGAAACAGCGGATCGAGCAAGGGGCGAGTGCATACCGGCCCGGCTTCCACGAGGATGATGAGAACTACTTCAACTCGTGGCTGGCGCGCGAGGCGGCGCTGGCGTACCTGCTGACCGATGATGTGGACTACGCAGAGACGGCCCTCGAGGCATTGCGGGCCCTTCCTGATGCCGGCTCTGATCAGGGCAGTGGTCTGGCGCGTGCCCAGCGGAGCGTGGCGTTTGCATTCGCGTACGACTGGGCCGGCATGGGATGGGATGAGGATGAGCGGCAGTGGGCCCGCGATCAGATGAACGAGGCGCTTGATGCCTGGCCCGATTTCAGTCATACGAACCTCGGTCATCCGCGCGGCTCGAACTGGGTGGCGGTCGTCCGCGGGGCCGAGTTGATTCTGCTGATCGCCGCCGGGGAGGAGGAGGCTCGTGCCGATCGACTCGATTCCCTGGTGAGCGACCTGCGCCAGCATATCAACGTCGGTTACGGCAGCCTCGGCTATACACAGGAAGGGCTTGGCTACAAGAACTACGGTGCTTCGTTCCTGTTCCCGGCTGCGCTGGTGCTCGAAGATGTGGTGGGTGATGGTGCCCTGGCCGATCCAATCCGCGGAATGGAAAGCTGGCGCATGGCCATGTACGGCGCTTCGTTCGGTTACGGGTCGATCGATGAGCACCGCCGGAAGATGCCGTATTACCCGCAGAGCGGCGTGTCCAATCCCTACTTCTACGAAGAAGGACTGACCAGCCTGCTGTGGGGCTTCGTGTCGCGTGCTGATGCGCCTTACTACAAGCACTTCTATGACCGGATCACCGGTGTGAAATCGCCGCTCGAACCCGGCTACAAGTATGACCCCCACCGCGCGGCCACCACTTGGGCGGTGCTGCTGTATCCGCTGGATGTGGAGAGCCGTGATCCATCCGGCGGATGGCCTGCGGCGGTGGAGGATACACGTGGCTACTACTGGTACCGCAACCGGTGGCAGGATGAGAACGACACGCTCGGCCTGCTGATGGCCGATACCAACCACCACCCGCGTGCCTGGAACCAGCCGGAGGCCCTGGCCATCAGCCTGTATTCCAAGGGAACGCTCTTTTTCGGCGGCCCGGGCAGGGGGCGCGATGCGACCGATTTCACCTCGATCAACGTCGACGGCGAACGCCCGACAGGCAATCCCACCGGTGAGCGGGTTTCGTTCGAGACCGAGGATGATACGGCATACATCGTGGTTGGCGGCGGCGCAGCGTATCGCGAGGTCGGCCTCGACCGGATCCGACGTCACCTGAAGGTCGACTTCACCGGCCGAAGCGGCACCGATGCGCTGTTCAGCAGCCTCGACCGCTTCGAGGCCGATGGTGAGCGCACGATCACCTGGCATGCCAATCTGAGCCCCGAATGGCAACCGCAGATGAAGGTTGAGGTGATTGAAGAGTCCGGCCGTCCGGCCTTCGTTCTCCGCCGCGATGACAACCCGGATGCGTATCTCAAGGGCTGGGTGCTGCACCCGGCGGATGCCGAGGTCGAAGGCGACAGCGACAGCCTCAAGATCAGCACCGAGAAGCGCGATGGCGATATCTGGGTGGTGTGGACCACCGGCGATGGTGACCCGGTCACGGCTGATATCGAGCGGCGCGGCCTCGAGTCGCGGCTAATCGTCGGCGATGCGGTTATTGAGTTCGATGGCGAGGCGGAACGGGTTCGCAGCCGCGATCGGTAACCGCTGTGGTGGCGCGGATGGGCCGGATCAACGGGCGGTTCTTGACGTTTCACCGCTTTCGGGGCCGTTGATCGCTGACCGCTGGATCTGGATCAACTGCTCGATCCCGCCTGCTGCGCGATCGAGCATCGTGTCGAGGGTCTGGCGGGAAAATGGGCTGGCCTCGGCAGTGCCTTGGACTTCGACGAAGCGGCTGGCATCGTCCATGGCGATGTTCATGTCCACCTCGGCCTTGACATCGAGCTCGTAATCGAGATCGAGCCACACCTCACCATCGACCACGCCCACGCTCACCGCGGCGATGAGGTGGCGGATGGGATCGGTCATCAGCCGGCCCTCACGCCGCGCGGCGGAGAGGGCTTGGGCAAGGGCGACCATCGCGCCGGTGATCGAAGCCGTGCGCGTGCCCCCATCGGCCACGAGCACATCGCAGTCGCAGGTGACGCACAATCCCGGCATCGCCTCAAGGTCAACCGATGCGCGCAGGACGCGGCCAATGAGCCGCTGAATCTCCGTGCCCCGGCCATCCGGCCCGCGGCGCTTGCGCTGGCCGGTTGAGCCTGGAAGCATGGCGTACTCCGCGGTCACCCAGCCGCGAAGCGGGGTGCCATCCTCATCCCGGGGCAGCCATGCGGGAACCTCCGGCTCGAGGCTCGCCGTACACAACACGGACGTCCCACCCTGCCGGATGATGACACTGCCCGCGGCCTGCGTGGCAAACGGTTCGATGGAAACGGGGCGAAGCTGGTCGGGCTGGCGCATGCTCATGAGCCCTCAATAGCAGGGGGCCGGCAGGGGTGCAAGGACAGGCCCGGTGGGTGATGCAGCCAGGGTGCGTGGCACTTCTGACGGGCTCTCGATTACGTAAAAGCAAAGGGGGTGGCATGGTCAGCGGCCGTCTTCGGCCGAGGGTGCATGACACGCGCCGCGTAACGCCTTTTGCCCCCTCTCCCGCCCCCGGAAAAAGGGGAGAGGGAGCGAGAGCCTTCCGCGACACGTGTCATGCACCCAAGCTACATGCGTTCGCCCCAGGGCGAACGCATGTAGCCCCGGGCCTGGGAAGCGGGGGCGGTCTGCGGCCATTCTGGCTTGGGATTGGAGCTTGAATCAGGGCCACGCAGGGCTTGCGGCGGCCCGTGGGGGCGGGTGAACAGCGTTCAGGGTGGATGGAAGGTGTGTCGAGAGATTGTTGGGCGCAGGGGATCGCGCCCCCGGAGGTGGCGGACTGACGTGGCCGAGCGTGTGGGCCTCAGCCGAGGTTCATCAGCACCTTCAGCAGGTACTTCCTGTCCCAGCCGCAGAGCTTACGCTTGTTGGCGATGCCCAGCCGCTCGCTCTTTTCGGCCTTCAACAGGTTCAAGCTGATGCGGCAGAGGCGGCTGAAGTTCTCCGCCGCGTGGCCCTTGCGGATGCGGCGCTGGTCCTCATCGAAGCTCACATCCAGGCACCAGTGCAGCCGGTTCTCCACCCCCCAATGCCCGCGGGTGAGTTCCAGCAGCTTCTCGGCGCCGAGTTCTTTGGGGTCGTGGCTGGTCAGGTAATACCGCCGTTCCACGCTGGTGCCGCCATTGGGGCCGAGCACCTCACGCTGGGCTTCCATGCACACGATGCCTTTCAGGCCGGTCCACTCATGGCCCAGCCGTTTGAGCCATCCGACATCGCCGCTGGCCCAGACCTGCCGGATTTCGATGCGGCCGTGATCGCCATCGACCTGCGGCTGGCCGAGGCGGATCAGTCCCGGATCGTTCTGCTCGGTGGCATCGTCGAAAAACAGCTGCAGGTCCGCGTAGAGCGTGGAGTGGTTGTCCTTGACCGCCAGCAGATAGTCGCCCTCGCCCTTGATGATCTGCGTGGCGATGTCCTTCTGACAGCCCATGGCGTCGATGCTCACCGTCGTCCCCTTCAGGTCCAGCAACTGCAGCAGCTTGGGGATGGCGGTGATCTCGTTGCTCTTCTGCTCGGTCGCCACCTGGCCCAGCACCACGCGGTTATCCTCGCACCAGGCGCTGACCATGTGCAGCGGCGAATTGCCCTCAACCTGATCGCAACTGCCGCGGGCGGTCTTGCCATCGAAGGCGATCAGCTTGCCCCCGGACAGCGGGACCAGTTCCGCTGTCCAAGCGATGAAGCAGCGTTCGAAGCTGTCGGGGTCCAGGGCGGTGAAGAACCGGCGGAAGGTGTCGGGGCTGGGCACCCCATGAGGCATCTCGAGCCAGGTTTCCAGCCATTCGGTGTTGGCCTTGGTCCAGCGGTGGATCGCCTTCCAGCCACCGCAGTCACAGGTCACGCCCATGACGGCCAGGAGGATGATGGTGCCCATCGGATGCACGGTGTTATGTCGTCGGGGGTCTTCCATGTCCTCAAACGAGCGCAGCAGATCGCCCGGGGTCACATCGTCCATGATGCACCTCCTTTGTACGGGTTCAATTGCTGCGCGGCCGCGCGAACGACAAGTGGACTTTATACCTCAACTCGCCCTCTGACGCAAGCATCCGCAAGCACCTCTCGCCTTCAAGCTACATGCGTTTGCCCTGGCGTTCGCCCTGGGCGGGTTGAGGGGAGGGGTGATATTCGGTATAGTGGATCGGGAGATAGGGGTGCGCCCGCACCCCCGTTCAACCATCCGGTCGAGATGCTTTTCCCCTCGCCGCGCCCCACCCGGGGCGCGGGGCTGTGGCGGCCTGCCCGGCCGTGGTTGCGTTCCCATAAGCCCCCCTGAAACAGGTGAAACCCCATGCCTATTGCCACGCCCGAACAGTACCGCAAGATGCTCGAAACCGCCCGCCAGGGCCGCTATGCGTATCCCGCCATCAACGTCACCAACATGGTCACGGCCAATGCCGCGTTGAAAGGCTTTCTCGACAAGAAGTCCGATGGCTTCATCCAGGTCTCCACCGGCGGTGGCCAGTTCGCTTCCGGCCTCGGCGTCAAGGACCAGGTCCTCGGTGCCATCTCCATCGCCGAGCACATCCATCGTGTCGCCGAACGTTACGATGTGCTCATCGCCCTCCACACCGACCACTGCCCGCCCAAGTCGATCGACAGCTTCCTCATCCCGCTGATCGAGGAGAGCGAGCGGCGGTACAGCGAGGGCCGGCCCACACTCTTCAGCAGCCACATGCTCGATGCTTCCGACCTGCCGCTGAAGGAGAATCTCGATCTTTCCGTGCCGCTGTATGAGCGGCTTGCCAGGATTGGCATGATGATCGAGGTCGAGGCCGGCGTTGTCGGCGGTGAGGAAGACGGCGCTGCCGGTGGCCACGACACGCCCTCGGAGAAGCTCTACACCACACCGGAGGACATGGTCGAGGTCTACCGCCGCATGAGCGCCGTCGATGGCTGCTACATGTTTGCCGCAACCTTCGGCAACGTGCACGGCTCGTACAAGCCCGGCCATGTGAAGCTGCGGCCGGAGATTCTCAAGCAGGGCCAGGAGGCCGTTCGGCGCGAATTCGGTGAGGACTCGAAGTTCTACCTCGTCTTCCACGGTGGCTCCGGCTCCGAAAAGAGCCAGATCAAGGAGACGCTGGATTACGGTGTGATCAAGATGAACGTCGACACCGATACACAGTACGCCTTCACCCGTGCGATCGCGGGGCACATGTTCACCAACTACGATGGCGTGCTGAAGGTGGATGGCGAAGTGGGCAACAAGAAGGTCTACGACCCGCGTTCGTACCTCAAGGTCGCCGAAGAGGCCATGGCTGCGCGTGTGGGCGAGGCATGCGATGACCTCGAGTCGACCAACAAGTCCGTGCTCAGCGGCACCGCGAGTGCCCCCGCCTCAGGCCCGGCCACCGTGGCCAACCCGTAAGGGAACTTCACGGCACCACCCGGCGCAGGTGGACACAGGGCCGGTTCATCCCCACCGTCACCCGGCTGAAGCAACCCATTCAGCCGATGACACTGCTCGATCGGCTGTGACGTGATAAAATCTGCCTCTTCCCCATGCCCGGCGCCCCGCCGGGCTTTTTTTTTGTTCATATCCGCCTCCAGGGATGCCCACCATCGCCGCGTTTCCGCAGGGCGAACGCATGTAGCTTGGGTGGCATGGTCAGCAGCCGTCTTCGGCTGATGGCCATGCGGCGAACCCCCAATCACAGGCCGTCATGGCCATCGGCTGCGGACACCCCCGGAAGCCGC
>PUNN01000462.1 GCA_003552605.1 Phycisphaeraceae bacterium | reverse complement strand
CGAGGCCCCTCCACTCAGCGAAGAGGCGGAAGGTGAAGACGTCCAGCCGTTCGAATCTCCAGTCGGTGGGGAACATCAGGCACATGTGCCATCCGATGCCGAATCGTCCACCGCCGAAAGGGAGGCGGCCCGGCTGCGGGAACTGCTTGCCGGACGCGAGGCGTTGCCCGGTCAAGCCGGTCACTTTGACGCCGCCGCCGCCGCGGGAGCCGGCGACACGCACACGATGGCTGGTACCGGTGCGCGGCGGATCGGATTGCTGACACACTCGGCCACGACACAGCAGTTGCTGCTGCTTGGCTGGTGCGTGTGGCTGCTGGCAGCCTGGCTGCTGATGTGGTGGATGCATGCAACCCTGCCGGCCATCCGGTGGATGCTCATCATCGGCGCTGTGGGCATGCTGGCGCTATGGCCGGCGGTGCGGTTGAGCCAGGGGCAGGTCTATCGTTTCGCGTGGATGCGACAACGCGCCACCGCAGGGCAGACCCTCGGCGACTGGCTGAGCATGAACGCTATCTTCCAGGCCGTCATCTGGCTGCTCTACTGGGCGGGGACGCGGCCGGAGCTCGACAGCCCACCGGGCGTTGGCGGCAGCGGATGGGTCGCGATGCAGACGTTGCAGATCAGCATTGCCGTGCTCGGATGGAGCCTGTGGTGCGGACTGCTGATCTGGGTGGGGTTGCAGTTCGCCTCGGCGGTGGCGAGGCTGCTGGTGATGGCCGGCTGCCTGGCGCTGCTGCTGGCCGAGCCAGCGGTGATGGCCGCGCTCAATCTCCTTGCTGCGACCGGGACCGGCCCCGGCGATGCCGGCTGGCACTGGCGGTGGACGGTGAATCCGCTGGGAATGCTCTGGTCCTTGTCGATCCCCGCCGGCGCCCGTGATGCCCCGCCCGGGGCCGGTGAGACCGCCCGCGTGCTCGCGGTGCTCGCCGGGGCGGTGGTGGGCTGGCTGAGCGTATGGCTCTGGTCGCTCCAACGGACCCGGCAGGCGAAGCAGGCCGCATCCCACCCGGGCGAACCGCCCGGCGGCCACGGCAGCGGTTGAGCGGCTCGCGGCGGTGCAACACCCAGCCCGGTATCCCCGGGGCAGACGCATGTAGCCGCAAAACCGGCTAGCTGCATCAGCAACTTCCGGGGGGCCGCTGACGCAGCCAGCCGACTTTCTCTGGCTGCAAAGGGAGCCCGCCACATGTGTCATGCACCCTTCGACCTGCCGCACCGCGGCGCAGCGTTGCCCCGGGGCCGGGGGGAGGGGTAGACTTACCGGTATTCACGGCTCGTGACCCGCATGCATTCAACGGGTGCGAATGAGCGGCAGGGTGACCGCGTGGGTCGCCCATCGACGCCGCGCCCCCGTGAATTGAGGTTTCCTGACAGAACAACCGAACTCAGGGACACGGAATCCGTTCGAACCCGACCCCGGCTCGAACGTGGAGGTATCAACGACATGGATTTTCTGACCGCGGACGAGAAACAGCGACTCCAGGAAAAGCTGGAAACCCTCAAGGCGCGGCGGCCGACCATCACCGCGCGCATCGCCGAGGCACGGGCCATGGGCGATCTCAAGGAGAACGCCGAATATCACTCGGCCCGCGATGAACAGGGCCTCAACGAGGCTGAAATCCGCCGCCTCGAGGAGCGACTCAAGAATGCCAAGGTCGCCGACCCCGAGCAGTTGCCCGAGGACATGGTCTTCGTCGGTTCGGTCGTGCGGCTGAAGGATCTCGACGATAAGAGTGAGGACCTCTACCGCATCGTGGGCGAGGCCAGCGGCAACTTCGACGCCGATGAGGTCGAAGTCACCACGGCCAGCCCGATGGGCGAGGCCCTGCTGAAGGCCCGGGTGGGCGATGTGGTCAAGGTCGACCTGCCCCGCCGGACCAAGCGATTCGAGGTTCTGGAAATCCAGTGAACGGAAACAGGAACCCCGCACACCCTGTCAGGCGTATAATTAGATGAGGGTAAGAGAAGCGCTCGGAGGATCGTACCATGAGCACCATCCGCCCCATCACGACCACCATCCCGGGCCTCGCCGCCGGGGCCCTGCTCACCCTCGCCGCCTCGCCCGCATTCGCTCAACACGAGCTTGATGCCAGCCTCGAGGTGGGCAATCGCATAAATCAGGAAGCGCATCAGCAGGATTTTGTCGGAAGGAACCAGATGATCCACGGCAACGTGGGCGGGCTGGGGTTCTTCCGCGATGAGGTGGGGTTCGGTGCGCCCGGCGACTTCGGCGACCAGCTTGGTAGTGACGACCTGTTCCGCTTCCGCGCTGCGAGCACGCCAATGGACATCGGTGAGCCGGCGCCACCCGTTCAGCGTTCGTTCAGTGCCCCCACGCTTCGGCGGCAGGATCAGGATCGCGGGGCGCTGCGCGCCCGCGGCGGTGATGCGCGAATCACCGCCGACACGCTGCGACCGTTCGGCGACAACGGCCAGTTTGACTTCACGCCCGGTGTGACCGTTCGCTCCCCGGAACTCGGCGACACGCGGCGGGAACCACTCGGCCAGGACAGTTTCATCGACGGCCGGCTCGGCCAGCGTTTCGACGTCGGCGAGGACGAAGCGTACCTCGAATCGCTGCAACAGCGCCAGCCGCGGGCCGCCATCGAGGCCCAGCGCCTCGGTGACCGGGGGGTGGAACGAGTCGATTTCACCCGCGGCACAGGCCTGCTTCTCGGCCAGCAGTTGGGCCAGCAGCCGCGGGATCGTCGCCTGCTCGCAGACAGCGACCTCACCTTCGATGAGCAGCTCGAGAAGATCCGGGCCGAGATGTTCTCCCCCATCGGCGACCGACAGGCCGAGCCGGGCGAAGATGTCTACATGGATCTGCTCACCCGGCTCGACGACCGCGACCGCATCCTTCGCGGCGAGCGCGAGCAGCCGCGCTGGCCCGAAGACCACATCGTCGGTCTGCGGCCGGATGATGAACCCGACACCGATGCCGAACCACCGCTCTTCCGCGTGCCCGATCTGACCGCAGAGGAGCGTGCCGAGGCCGAGCAGGCACGCATTCACGCCACGCGGCGAGCCCTCGGCCTGCCGGTGGATGACCCCGAGGAGCCCGAAGCCGACCCACAGGCACCCGCCGCGGCCCCGGGCCTGATCGACACCCTCGACTACGAAATGCCCGCCATCCGCTCGCTGGTCGGCCGGGGTGAGGACGGGTTCAACCGCGAGATGGCCCGCGGCGAGCGCCTGATGGCCGAAGGCAAGTACTTCCAGGCCGAGCGCCTGTATGAATCGCTTGTCGACCGTATCGAGGACAACCCGCTGCCACGTGTCGGCCTGATCCATGCCCAACTCGGGGCGGGCCTGGTGCGGTCCAGTGCCAACAACCTCCGCCGCCTGATGGCCGATCATCCTGAACTGATCGCCACCCGCTACGATGCCGCCCTGCTGCCTGAGCAGGATCGTCTCGAGTGGCTCCAGGGCCAGTTGATGCGGATGATTCGCGAGAACGAATCCCCCGAGGCCGCACTCGTGATGGCCTATCTCGGCCACCAGGCCGGTGAGCAACAGGTGGTCAGTTACGGCCTTGACCGCGCCGGCGAGTTCAAGCCGGAAGATGGGCTGCTGCCGCTACTGCGTCGGATCTGGATCGGCGATGAAGATGCCGAGGGCGAGCCGGCGCCTGAGCAGGACTGACCACAACTCCCCCCCGCCCCCCGGTCCCCCCTTCCGTGGTGAGTAGCAGCGGCATGCCGCAAGCAGGGCTTGGTGCAGCGCGGGTGAAGATTGTGCCGCAACCGTGCAGCGCGCGGTTGCCCTGAGACACCCCTCGCCGGGCGCATGGCACTTGGCGCGGTCGCCTTTTGCGTCCAGAGAAGGCTGGCTGGCCGCGCCGCCGGCCCTGATAGAATCACCGCTCATGCCCGGAAACACCTTCGGTCTCTTTTTCCGCCTGACCACCGCCGGTGAAAGCCACGGGCCGGCGAACATCGCCATCCTCGATGGTGTGCCGCCCGGCCTCGCCCTGTCAGAAGCCGACCTCCAGCCTGATCTCGACCGCCGCCGGCCGGGCCAGTCGAAGGTCACCACGCAGCGCGATGAAGCGGACCGGGCGCGCATTCTCTCCGGGGTCTTCGACGGCCGGACCACCGGCACATCCATCGCCCTCATGATCGAGAACGCCGACCAGCGTTCCCGCGATTACAGCGACATCAAGGACAAGTACCGCCCCGGCCACGCCGATTACACCTTCGATGCCAAGTACGGCTTCCGCGACTACCGCGGCGGCGGCCGCGCCTCGGCCCGCGAGACGAACGTGCGCGTGGCCGCCGGTGCGATCGCGAAGAAGCTGCTCGCCGAGTGGTACGGTGTGCGCATTGTCGGCTACGTGCGGCAGATCGGAAACCTCATCGCCGCGGTCGACGACCCGGCCGCGGTGACGCTCGAGCAGGTCGAAGCCAGCATCGTGCGGTGCCCCGACCCGGCGATCAGCGAGCAGATGATCGAACTGGTCCAGCGGATGCGGAACGAGCGCGATTCGATCGGCGGCGTGGCCGAGATCATCGCCACCGGCGTACCCGCCGGCTGGGGTGAACCGGTGTTCGACAAGCTCAAGGCCGACCTCGGCAAGGCGATGTTCACCCTGCCGGCGGTGGTGGGCGTGGAGTACGGCGCCGGCTTCAACGTGGCGACCATGCGCGGCAGCGAGCACAACGATTATTTCACCCCCGCCGATGAAGCCGATCAGCACACCGATGCCCCTGACGGCCCGCCGCCACATCGTCCCGGCGATGATGCCACCGAGCCCCCGGACCTTCGCAACACCCCCGGCTCAACGCCGCGCCCGGGCGCCGGCGAAAACGCCGAGCCTTCCGGCAGCGGCCGCGCTGCATCAGCCCCGCGCGGGCACCGGTCTCCATCAGCCGGGGCCAGTCATGGCGGTACCCCCCGCATCATCACCGAGACCAACCGCCACGGCGGCATGCTCGGCGGCATCTCCTCGGGCATGCCGATCGTTCTTCGATGCGCTGTGAAGCCAACCAGCAGCCTGCCGCAGGATCAACCGACGGTGACCACCGAAGGCGCCCCCACAAAGATCGCCACCCGCGGCCGCCACGACCCCTGCCTCCTGCCCCGCTTCATCCCCATGGCCGAAGCCATGATGGCCCTCACCCTCGCCGACCACGCCCTGCGCCAACGCGCGGTAAGGGGAGAGTGAGCTTCGAACCGGCGTGGCCCGTTCGCCATACATCCCGCTCGAAGCAACCGCCCCCGCCCCATACATGATCGTCACTTCGATCCCGTGTCATGTCGAACTGGGCAAACAAGCGATCCAATACCAAGAAACCCGGCCATCACCCAATCGTCTATGCATGCCCCCGTAGACAAGGCCGTTCTCGTTGCTCCCAACCGAACTCACGATGCGATTTCAGGACCATCCTGTTGACCCTCCTCAACTCTCCAGTTTTACTGTTCCTGAACAGGATGCTATTGTCACTCTCAGAGGCGCCATAAATCGCGGGATGATCTACCAACAGGACGACGCACTGTGAAGCCTTTACCTTTCAACTACGATCTGCACTCAGCCCGAATAAAATGCATCGAGTCGCTCGGCTATAGGTTGCGGCCATCACCCGCATCAGGACTGCACACTCACGCCTACCGCCTGGATCCGATGCATGCCTCGCTCGCCGTATCAGACCCCGACCGACAAGTTGCGCTGCACCGCGACATCTTATGACCAAGCCCACATGAAGATCGCGATGATAGTCACACTTTGAAGAAAGGTCAAGCTATGCCCACGATATTCAGCCATATCGTGCAGAAACGGTTTCCAGAGGTGAACGAGGACATCGCCACCGACTCCCTTGCATACATCCTGAATTCGAGTGATGCGGCGCGCACTGCTCTGATGAAACTGCTCCGCAATATTGTGCAGCACATCCCCTCCCTTCGCTTCCGAGCCCAATGCATTGAAGGCTCACTCCGGCCTGACATGTGGGGCTACGCCGATGATGGCCCTCGCCTTTATGTAGAAAACAAGTTCTGGGCAGGTCTCACCGACAATCAGCCGATTGCATACCTGAAGCAGTTGGCCACGAAATCACAACCCAGCTTACTGCTCGTGGTCGCGCCCACAGCCCGCGAGCCGATGCTGTGGCGCGAGCTGCTCCGTCGCCTGCGTGATGCAGATGTCGAATACACGCCGCGGCCTCTGGTTTCCGGAATTACCCGGTCCGTTGACACGAGCCTTGGCCCGGCACTCGCACTCGTGTCATGGACCAACCTGCTTTCGATCCTCGAACACGACTGCGCAGACGATCTCCGCGCCAGAAATGACATTCTGCAACTTCGCGCACTTTGCGAGGCAGCGGACAGCAATGCGTTCACGCCGTTTTCAGCTGAAGAGCTGACAGATCAACGAATTCCGATGTTCATGCTCAATCTCAGCACCATTGTTCAGGCCAGCGTTGAACGCGCTGTTGCACACGGTTTTCTCAGCACAAAGGGTTTGATGCCTCAGGCATCAGCGGAGCGTGTCGGGCGGTACATCAGGTTTGGCAATGCGCACGAAACGATGCGACCCGGCGCATGGCTTGGCATTCATTTTCGACTCTGGCTTCAGCACGGTACAACTCCTCTCTGGGTTGTCTTTCACAACACGGAATGGGGCAAGGCGCGTTTTGTGCAGCCACTACTGGAGTCATGGGCATTGCGTCATCATGCAATTGCCGCAAATGACGAGGAGGACAATTTCATGATATCCCTGAATGTTCCCGCGGGTGAAGAAAAAGATTGCGTCACTGACATGATTGCAGCGCAACTGGAGACCATGCACCAATGCATGCTGACTCCACACGATGGAAAACAGGAAGGGTGCGATGATTCAAGCGGTGGGAGGGAATGCCGGCTG
>PUNN01000046.1 GCA_003552605.1 Phycisphaeraceae bacterium | reverse complement strand
CTGGCCCGCCGCCACAATAAGCCACTTGTGGTTCATGTCCACGCGACCGAATTCGACCGTAGCGGCGAGCGGGTCAACCAGGCGGTTTACGACATCGAGCGCGATGCCGTGGCCGCGGCCGATCGGGTCATCGCCGTCTCGGCGTTGACCCGCCGGACGCTGATCGATCGCTACGGGGCCGAACCTTCCCGGACCCGGGTGGTGCACAACGGCATCAAGGGGCCGTCCACCGATGAGCCGCTGCCGCTGCTGCGGCCGCACCGGCGAACGGTGCTTTTCATGGGGCGGATCACACAACAGAAAGGTCCGGAGTTCTTTCTCGCCGCGGCCGAACGGGTTCTCGAGCAGATGCACGATGCCCGCTTCATCGTCGCCGGTAGCGGCGACATGCTTCCGGCGATGGTCGAGCGCACCGCCCATACCCGCCGGGGCAACCGGGTGTTGTTCACCGGCTTTCTCCAGGGCGATGAGATCGCGGCGGCCTACCGGTCCGCCGATGCCTACGTGATGCCCTCGGTGAGCGAGCCGTTCGGGCTCACCGCCCTCGAGGCGGCCCGCTACGGCACACCGGTGATCTTGTCGCGCAGCTCCGGGGCGGCGGAGGTGCTGGTCCGCGGGGCGCTGCAGGTCGACCACTGGGATGTGGACCGCATGGCCATGCAGATCATGGCGGTGCTGCAGCACCGGGCACTGGCCGAATCGCTGCGCAGCGCGGCGTGGGAAGAACTTGGGGCGCTGACCTGGGAGACGGCGGCGCAGCGTTGCCTCGATCTGTACACCGAACTCGCCGGCGATGCCGATGAAGAACTGGAAGACCCCCTTGCCGGGGCCGTTCCGGCCATGGCGGCTGTACCGGCCGCCATTCCCTGACCAAATGGCCGCCCCGCGGCAAGGTCACAGCAATCGCCTCGCCAAGACCAGAGAAAAACCGCCGAATGACCGTTCGGCTCTGACTCACAAGGACCAAAGCCATGCGAATCGCCATGCTTTCATGGGAAACGCTTCACTCGATCGCGGTGGGCGGTGTTTCCGCCCATGTCACCGAACTGGCTGCAGCGCTCGCCCGCCAGGGCCACGATGTCCATGTGTTCACCCGT
This sequence comes from Phycisphaeraceae bacterium, assembly GCA_003552605.1. GTDB lineage: Bacteria > Planctomycetota > Phycisphaerae > Phycisphaerales > Phycisphaeraceae > B1Sed10-187. The sequence continues at coordinate 5,794 of PUNN01000046.1, read as the reverse complement.
ATCGCACCTGGCCAGCCGGACTACGCGAAGCATGATGGTGTGCACTACTACCGCTGCCCCTATCGGGGCGACCGGGAGTTCGTGGACGATGTGAACAACATGTGTCGTGCCTTCGTGCACCGCGTGTTCGGTGTCGAAGACTCGACCGGTAAGCCGTTCGACATCGTCCACGCCCATGACTGGCTCTGTGCCAACGCCATGATCTGGATCAAGCAGGGGCGACAGCGGCGCAGCATCCTCACAGTTCATGCGACCGAGTTCGGCCGCTGCGGCAACGTATTCCACGGTGGCCGCTCGGCCCGCATCCGCGAGCAGGAGCGCGCCGGCTGCTACTGGGCGGATCATGTCATCGCCGTCTCGCACGCCACCCGCGCCGAGATCATGTGGATGTACGAAGTCCCCGACTGGAAATGCTCGGTCGTCTACAACGGGGTGAGTCGACACCGCTTCGACCGGCCCATTGAATCAGACAAGGTGCGCAAGCGCTACCAGATCGGCCCCATGGACCCAGTTGTGCTGTTCTGTGGGCGGCTGGCTCACCAGAAGGGGCCGGACATTCTCCTCGAAGCTTTCCCCGCTGCACTCAACCGCTACGGTCACAGCAAGCTGCTCTTCGCCGGCGATGGTGAGCTTCGTGGTGAACTTGAGCGGCGTGGGCGTCACCTTGGTGTGGCGCATGCCCTGCGGTTTCTCGGCTACCGCAATGGTGATGAACTTGTCGACCTTTTCAAGATGTGCGATGTCGTCTGCGTCCCGAGCCGCAATGAGCCGTTCGGCATCGTCGTGCTCGAGGCCTGGAGCGCGGGCAAGCCTGTCGTGGTGACCCATAACGGTGGGCCGGGTGAGTATGTCGACCACGAGGTCAATGGGCTGAAAGTTTTCGACAACCCCAACTCCGTGGCGTGGGGGCTCAACCGCATCTTCGACGACTTCGAACGCGCCCGGAAGATGGGCGAGGCCGGCCACGAGGCGGTGGTCAACGGATTCACATGGGACATCGTTGCCGAACAGACGCTCGATGCATACATCCCCGAGCGGGCCAAGGCGCAGCACTCGGCTGTCGTGGATGCCAAACCGGTCGCGCTTGAACCCGGCGTGGCTGAACCCATTGCCACGACAGCCCCCACCGAGGGCGAGGATCATGGCGACAGCGCCATCGAGCCCCCCGCCCCAGCCGAGCCGGCCACGATCGAGCAGGTGGCGGGTGAAGCGATAGATGTCCCGGGTACCCAGTCGGGCGAGGCGCATCCCCTGCCGGTCGATCTGCATGCGCTGTCAGCGGAGGCCGGCTGCGAGGTCACCGGCAACGGCGATGGCGTGGTGAAGATGGTCGGTGACTGGGAGAAGGTGATCGAAGGCCTGCACAAGCTGGTCAACGCCACCCGGGAAAATGGTGGGGCGCGTCCCAGGGTCGAGGTCGGCATCCACATCGCCCAGCCGCCGCGCAGCGATGCGCGCCCAGATAGCTCGGTCGCAACCCGTTCCCCATCGCCCACGACGACCACCTCGAGCCCGAGCCCCGGCGGTGCTCCCACGAAGGAGCATGAGCCCGGCGGCGACAACGCCCACATAGGGTCCCAGCCCAAAGCCCATCGACGCAAAGCGCGCAAGCGCTCGACCCCAAAGCACATGGCTCAGCAACCGCCAACTTCACCCGCTCGGTAGCGCACGATGTGGCCTGCCCGGCGGAGGCATGAGCGCATGCAGCAGCACTGCCAGCGGTAAGACTGGCCCGCTCACGCCCTGCCGATCGGCTGCCCCTGCCTCGATGCCGATGACCGAGCGTTCGATCACTGCCCGAGCCTGTCCGGGGCCTTCCAGCCCCGCGGTCCCCGCCCGATCATGACCACCCCACGCACTCCCGAGGACACATACACTGTCTCTCACTATGCCCACCACAGCCAGCAGCCCCCAGACCGTCCGGCTCAGCAGCCGCGTTTCCGCCGAATGTCAACGCGTGGATCACACGTGGCGGATTGTCCTGAGACATGATGCGGACCAACCGGTTCTCCTCCATTGGGGGCTTTGCCCGAAGCGCGGGCGCAAATGGCAGGCCCCACCCTCCCATTGCTGGCCTGAGGGGACTCAGCACGCCGACCGCACCGCGGTGCGCACCCCCTTTCAACCTGACAACGGTGGCGGCCGCAGTGTCACGCTGGACCTTCCGGACTCACTGGATCATCCCTGCCTCTGCTTCGTCCTTCACCACCCTGAATCGGATACCTGGGACAACAATGATGGGCAGGATTATTGCCTGGACCTGCCCGGCCTCGCGCGGCGGTTGAATGCGGAGCGCATCGAGATGGCCATCGAGCAGCAGGCACAGCCCCCCTTCGCAGTCGGACCACGGCTCATCGCACTCAATGAACGGGAGCAACTCGGCCTCGCGGTCACTTTTGAAGGTCAGCCCGGCGAGTCCGCGGCAGTGGTCCACCTCGTAACCGACTGTCACGGCAAGCCACACCTGCATTGGGGCCTGTCGCCCCGCCGCGGTGGCGAGTGGAGCGCGCCATCCGGGGCCGCGCGTACCGCCACGACGCAGCAAGTGGATGACCGCGCAGCACGCACCCCGTTCGAACCGGCTGGAGATGGGCTCTGGGAAGTTACCCTGTCCATCCCGCCCGATTCTGACGGCGGTGGCCGCTGGCTACAGGCGGTGATCTACGAGGCCGACGGCAACCGCTGGCTCAAGGATGGCACGGGGGATATCGCCATCCCCCTCTTCGAGGCCGGCACGACCGACCTCGACTCACTTGTCCAACGCATTGTCGAGCAGGAGGTGGGCGATCATTCATGGACGCTGATGCACCGGTTTCACCTCGCTCACGACCTGCTCGATGAGGCCGGGACCGACGGCGATGCGCTCGAGTTGATCTTCATCTGGCTTCGCTTCTCGGCCATCCGGCAACTCGACTGGCAACGCAGGTACAACACTCAGCCGCGGGAACTCGCCGCTGCGCAGGATCGGCTAACCCGCCGCCTCAGTCGCCTGTATCGCGAAGCGCCTGAGGCGCGACCGGTTGTGCGGAGGATACTCGGACAGGTCGGCCGCGGCGGGCCGGGCCAGGAAGTGCGTGATGGTGTGCTCAACATCATGCACCGCCATCGAATCAAGGAACTGCACGGCACATGGCTCGAACAGTGGCATCAGAAGCTGCACAACAATACCACGCCCGATGACATAGTCATCTGCCAGGCGTTTATCGATTTCCTACGCGCTGATGGTGACGTCGCCGCCTACGACCGGGCACTCGAGCGCGGTGGGATCGACCGCGAGCGCCTCGCGAGCTTCGACCGCCCCATCACCACGACACCGGAGTTCTTTCCCGACAGGAAAGATGGCCTCATCCACGACCTCGAGCATTTTCTCCGTGTGCTCAAGACCGTCCATGCGGGCACCGACCTGGAAACCTCGATCGACCTCGCCGCGGGGAGTCTCGGCCATCAACTCACCGAGCAGTTCCGCGCTGCACTACATCCCTGGGGAGAAGGCACTGATGAGATGGTCCGGCAGGTGCAGCGCCTCACCGCGGCACGTTGGCAGCTTGCCGAGCGGATCGAACACGAGGGCGATGATTCAGCGCGGCGGGGCCTGCTCTATCTCGACATATCGACCGAAGCGCATCTTCGCACGGTCACCGAGCAGCTCGCCGGAATCGAGCTGACACCGGGCCAATGCCACACCATCGCCGCGGAATTGCTGGGCAACCTGGCTTTTTCAGAAGGTGAGCAAGTCTACGCCGCGAGCCGCGATGACTGGCCTGCCAATGCGCCCGATGAGCAGGCTGAACGTGAGTCGCTGCTCTACCAGCTTGCCATCGTCGAGCGGGCGGGCCGCAGCGTCCGCGAAGCGTGCGACCGGCTCTACCAGCACATCCAGCCACGGGCGGAGCAACTCGGCCAGGCCCTGAAGGTTGAGCAATGGACACTGACCATCTTCGGTGAAGAAATCGTCCGGGGCAGCCTTGCCTTCATCCTCGGCCGCGTGCTGCGACGTTACGAAAGGCATCTTTACAAGGCGCTTGAGCTGCCCGGCTGGCAGACCGTCAGCAATCCCGGGCCGGTCGAGGGGGTGGTGCGGCAATTCAACAGCCTGCACGAGATTCAGGGCAAGCAGATCGATGGCCCGACCATCGCAAGGGTTCAACAGGTCGGGGGTGAAGAGGACATCCCACCGCAGATCCGTGCGATCGTCACCACGCAGGCGCCGGATGTACTCTCCCACGTCGCCATCCGGGCGCGTAACGGTGGTGTGCTCGTGATCGGATGCCTCGATGAAACGATGCTCGAACCGCTCGAATCGCATGATGGCCAGCACGTGCAGCTTTCGATTGCACAGGATGGCTCCCTGAACATCCGTGAAGCCGAGGGGGCGGGTGCGCCCTCATCGAAGTCCACTCGCCGCAAGAGCAGCAGGAAATCCAGCGAGAAGAAGGCATCGTCGCCCTCCATCACACCGCCTGAAGTCGATCCCACACCCGCTGTGCTGCTGCCGGATCAGTTCGATCCGAAGCGCACCGGTGGCAAAGCGCTGACCCTCTCGCGGCTGCGCCAGCAGGTCGATGCCTCAATCCACATGCCGGCTTCACTGTCACTGAGCTATGGCGTCTTCGAGCAGGTGCTCGAGGATTCCATCAATCGCGAGGTCGCCTCGCAGTACGCCCGAAAGTGCGCTGCCGTCGACGAACAGCCCGAATCATACCTGCCATCCCTACGCGATCTCATTCGCAAGTTGAAGGCACCGGCATCCCTCACCAGCGAGATCGCCACCGCGGCGGAGAAGCAAGCGCTGGAGTTGCCGCCATGGGACGAGCTGTGGCCGGCGATTACCGGTGTGTGGGCGAGCAAGTGGGGCGACCGCGCCTACTGGGCCCGGCGCCATGCCGGCCTCGATCATGGGAAGCTGCACGTGGCGGTGCTGATCCAGCAGGCAGTCGCCGCCGATCTTGCGTTCGTCCTGCACACGACCAACCCCCTCTCGGGCTCGGCCGATGAGCTTTACGGCAACGTGGTGCTCGGTCTCGGTGAGACACTCGCGGCCAACCATCCCGGCCGGCCATTGATTTTCATCGCCGAGCGCAAGTCGGGAAACTGCCGCCTCGACGCACTGCCATCCAAGAGCACCGGGCTTTTCGGTGGCGGGATCATCTGCCGTTCTGACTCCAACGGTGAGGACCTGCCGGGCTTTGCGGGGGCGGGGCTGTACGATTCGATCTTCGTCCCGGCACCGCAGACGAAGCTGCTGCGCTACCGCAAGCATCCATTGGTCACCGATGCGGATTGGCGCGCATCGCAACTTCGGGCGATCGCAGGGCTTGGCTGGCAGGTCGAAGCCGCGCTCGGCTCGCCGCAAGACATCGAAGGGGCGGTCGCCGGGGATGAACTGTACCTGCTCCAGAGCCGTCCACAGGTGGGATTACGCAGTTGAAAAGGGCCATTGTCGTCGGCAACCAGACCGCCTTGTCGGCCACGCGGCCGCTCGAGCCGTTCCGCTTTGCCCTGCGCCATCGTTTCGGCGCTTTCGAGTGGTTCGAGGATCAGCGTGATGGGCGGGGTTTCGCCTTTGCTGCGTGTGATGGAGCCTGCCGCGAGCGGCTCCGGGCGATCGGTGCGCGGCGGGGTTTGTACTATTCCGTGCATGCGGCACTGCGATCCAACGTCGCCGACCCGGAGGATCGGGCCCTCGCCGAGGCAGTTGCATTCGCCTCGGCCATTGGTGCCGCGGTGGTGGTGACCCATTTTCCGGACACGGTGCCCCGGGGTGAGATTGCGGCGGGCCTTGCCGCCTGGGCGG
>PUNN01000295.1 GCA_003552605.1 Phycisphaeraceae bacterium | reverse complement strand
GATGCGACTCGTGCCACATCATGATGCAGCAGCGAAAGCGATCGCAACCGCGGCTTGGGACGACTTGTGGTTCCCGAGGTGAATAGCCAGATGCCCGGGGAATATCGCAACTCGGCAGCCACGATGTCCGCGCCGGGCGGGTCGCAGTGGTCAAGCAGCGGCGCCGTATGCACCGGAATCTGCGATTTGGACCAGTCCTGATCGGGAATGACTATCTGCAACCCTGAATTGAGACCGGCCACGATCGCGGCCAACCCGTCGATGCTGCCCGGATCGGCCTCCAGAAGCAGCCGATCACCCGCGGCGAAACCGGCCTCCGCCAGCCGCGCTTCGGCTTGTGCAATCCGCTGGCCCAGTGTCCCGTAAGTGATCGTGCCCGCGGCCGACACAATCGCCGATGCATCCGGTGCATTCTCTGCCCAATGCCTGTACCAGGGCATGGCCGCATACGGGTTGGTCGTAGCGTGAGGCTTGTACATTCATCTCGAGTATAAGTAACACAGCCGCCACGGCGAAATCGTGAACCGACTCCCAAGCCGGCATTTCAGCGGACCCTTCGGACTACTTGCGATGCACGGGGCGTATCACTCTTGCGCGCGATCGGAGGTGGAAGGGGCTGGTGTGGGTTCGGAGTCTGCCTCAACTGACGATGTTTCGCTCGAAGGGGCGGATGACTCAGCGGGGAGCGCCTGTGCGTTGCCGCTGCCCGGAGCCTGGGCCTGCTGCTCCGTCGCAAGGGGCCCGACGGTGGCGGCCTGGGTCTGGGGACGGACTTCCGCAAGAACCGTGCTGCCGCCGAAAACCCGCTGGCCGCGGCCGATACGGACCTGCGGCTCACTCGAACGAGGCAGGTAAAGCTCCGTCGTCGAGCCGAACTTGATCATGCCGTACTTCTGCCCGCGCTGGAGGATCTCCCCGGGCTCGACCTGGCAGACGATGCGGCGGGCGATCGTCCCGGCGATCTGCTTCACCGCCGCCAAGGGCTGGCGGCGGGCCGGATGGACCAGGAGCATGGTGAGCGACTCGTTGACCTGGGCGGATTCGGCCTTCAGTGCATTCAGATGCTGGCCCGGCTGATGCCGCGTCCACTCGACCATTGCGTGGCAGGGACTGCGGTTGACGTGCACATCCAGCACGGACAGAAAGATGCGGATGCGGACCGCCGCTTCATCAAACGGCTCGAAATGCTCGAGCTCATCCACGGCGCTGATGCGGCCGTCGGCGGGGCTGACCATCACATTGCGCTGCGTAGGAATATCGCGCTGCGGATCACGAAAGAAACTCAGTAGCGCTGCGGTCACGATAACAACCGCCCCCGCGAGCCACCACCACTCGAGCAGCACAAAAAGCACCACCAGCGCCATGCCCGCTGCGAGTATCGTCAGCCATTCCCGTTTGCCGTAGCGCGTCAGCATGTCTTACGGATCGGATCAAAAGCGCGCGTCGCGCGGTCGGCTATACCTCCGCGGGTCCGCTGGCGGGGCATGTTAAGGCTGAAGGCTACACGCGGGGCCCGGCTTTGCGCCGGCCCAATCGGGATGCGCGTATCACGAGGGTGCCTGGGCCTTACCCACAAAGTAGCCAATCACCCCGGCCACGATGCTGAGGCCTGCGATCGCGAGGGTGTAGATCATCAGGCTCGGGGCATCCGGCTCACCGGCAAGCGTGGCGGTGAGTTGGATCGGCACACCCATGAACTGAGCGAGGCCGACGATCATCACCAGCAACAGCGCGGCGAAGGCGCCGAGCATGAAGCCAAAGGCCATGAAGCTGCCCGCCGGGTCGTACGGCTCAGCCTCGGCGGCGATCGCCTGGTGCTCGAACCCGGCGCCTTGGCCGGCTTCGACTTCCTCGATCCCCGCCGCGCCGGAGGCGGTGTCGCCGGGCAACACTCCCTCGAACACACCGGAGGAGGAAGCGCCTACGCCCGTGCCGCCGGCCGACGTGTCACCCGGTGGGTAGATCTCATCTAGCAGTTCGGCCCCGAGGCTCGTGTCATCGCTCTCGCGCGTCAGATCGAGCAGGCCCGAGCCGGAACCGACACTGTCAAGCGCAAGCTCCTCATCGTCGACACCTTCGGTCATCTGTGTCTGCGCCATCGGGTCGGCGCCCTCGACCTCGCTGGCATCGAAGACACTGATGCCCGTGGCCTGTCGCGGATCCTCTTTCTTTTCACCGGTGTCGGTATCGACATCGAGCGAGGCCGGATCAGCAGACTGGCCCTGCTGGCTGCTGCCCGTCCCGGTTCCCTCGCGACCCCCGGTACCGCCGGCACTGTCACCGGCCTGGCTGCTCTCGAGCTCGATGCCGGCCTCAGTCCCACCCCCGAGTTGGATCTGGTCGGTATCCCCGCTGTCGGCCGGCTGATGCGGTGCAGCGCTCGCACCCGAGGCGCCAGCCTCTTTCGCAAGGTTGTCCACCTGCTCCCGCTTGAACATCAGCTTGTCCCGGTCACGGAACTGCTGGAGCTTGCCGTCGGTGGCCATCTGGCGCACCTGATCGGGGTCAATCCCGAGTTGTTCGGCGGCCTCTTCGAGCGTGTAGAACATCTTGGCCATAAGACCTCCCTGGACCGGGTCCATGCGGGTGGGCCCGACACATCATCCGCCCACGGCTCCACGGGGGCCGGGCGAGGGCTCACCATCTACTACACTTTATGAACACCCCGTCCGGGGAGCAAGGCCGCGATGCAGCGAGGGCCCGCACGGGGTGCATGACTTTTCCCGCGACCCTCTTATGCTTCGAAGCGGGTAGGCTGCCTGTGTTAGCCCCCCGGGGTGCCCGCCGCGCCAAGCGTCACGCGCCCGGCCGACATCGGCATCGCTTTGTCGGGATGCAGCGGGGGCGTTATTGTTGAACCCTCAGGGAACCGACCGTGGCCGTGGTGATGGAGTTGGGCCGATGACGCCGAGGCAAGTGCTCGAAATGGCCAGAAAGGCCGGGGTCGAGTTTGTCGATTGCCGGTTCATGGACTTTCCGGGCCTCTGGCAGCACACCACCTATCCCTTCAGCGAGCTGAACGAACAGGCGTTCAAGGTCGGGTTCGGCTTCGACGGCTCACTGCTTCGCGGCTGGCAGGCGATCAACGAATCCGACATGCTCATCGTGCCCGTGGCCGACACCGCAAGGCTGGATCCGTTCTTCGACCGGCCGACCCTGTCAGTCATCTGCGACATCAAGGACCCCGTCACCCGCAAGGAATACTCGCGCGATCCGCGATCCATAGCGCGCAAGGCCGAGGCGTACCTCAAGACCACCGGCATCGCCGACCGCGCCTGCTTCGGGCCGGAGATGGAGTTCTTTGTCTTTGACAACGCCTGTTACGACCAGACGATCAACGAGGCCATCTGCCGGGTCGACTCGGCCGAAGGCATCTGGAACCGCGGCCGGCGGGCGCCGGACAACCTCGGCTACCAGGTGCGGCAGCGGGAAGGTTACTTCCCCTGCCCGCCGATGGACACGATGAGCAATCTGCGCTCCGAGATGGTCACGGTGATGCAACAACTCGGCATTCCGGTCGAAGGCCATCACCACGAGGTCGCCACCGGGGGACAGGGCGAGGTGGACCTGCGCTACCAGGACCTCGTCCGCATGGCCGATACGTGCATGTACTACAAGTACGTGGTCAAGAATGTCGCCGCGCGGTTCGGCCGCGTGGCCACTTTCATGCCCAAGCCCCTGTTCGATGACAACGGCAGCGGCATGCATACCCATTTCTCGCTCTGGAAAGGGGACAAACCGCTCATGGCCGGGCGGCACTACGCGGGATTGTCGCAGGTCGGCCTGTACGCCATCGGCGGCATCCTGCGGCACGCCCCGTCCCTGCTGGCCCTGACCAACCCGACGACCAACAGCTACAAGCGCCTCGTCCCGGGATACGAGGCCCCGACGCGGCTGGTGTATTCCTCACGCAACCGCTCAGCGGCGATCCGCATTCCCGTTTACCAGGACAACCCGAAGACCAAGCGCATCGAGTTCCGCTGTCCGGATGGCATGGCCAACCCCTACCTCGCATTCGCGGCGATGACGATGGCGGCGATCGATGGCATCGCGCACAAGATCGACCCGGGCGATCCGCTGGACAAGGACTTGAACGCACTGGATGCCGATGAATTCGCCGCGCTGCCTTCCACGCCGCGCAGCCTCGAGCAGGCCCTCACGGCCCTTGAAGCCGACCATGACTACCTACTCGCGGGCAACGTGTTCACCGAGGATGTGATCCGCTATTGGATCAAGTACAAGCGTGAAAACGAAATCCAGCCCCTCGACATGCGGCCGCATCCATGGGAGTTCTGCATGTATTTCGATGGCTGACCGGCCGGCAACGCCCGCCGGTCTGTCGGCTGTGCTTCCACCCGCCTGCCGATGATGCGGGCCTCGGGGGCAAGTGCCATGGTTCTCAACGAGGGAAGCCCGGCACCTCACGGGTCACATCCCCCCTGCCTCATGCATGTCGCTTCACACACCGTCCTCCTGATTGCCCGGTGGCGAAGCAGGCCGTGCGCGGCGGTGGTCCTGCCATCGGTCGGTGCCGATGCTCAGCGCCAGCAACACGAAGAAGATGGGGATCATTGCAAACGCCCATCCCAGACCGGCCGCCTCGCCGATCTCACCCATCACCCACGAGGCAAAGGCGAAGCCGGGAATGCCGGCACAGGACAGCAGAATCAGCAGCGCGGTGGCATCCACCGACAGGCGGTCCGCCGCGTAGGCTTGAATGCTCGGCCAGAAACAGGCGATGGTGAGACCGGCAACAAAGAGCACGGCGTAGAGGGTAAGCAGGCCATCGATCATCGGCACCAGCCAGCTTGCCCCGAAACCCGCCGCGGCGGAGGCCAGGATCAGCCGCCGCAATCGCTTCTGCCCCACGAACCAGCCGCTACCGAACCGGCCGAGGATCATGCCCGCGGAGAAACTCGCCGTGCCGATACCCCCGGCGCGGGGCAGGCCATCGTGCTCGATCTGAATGAAGCTGGCACTCCAGAACGTGTATGCTCCTTCCGCAGCACCGCCGAAAAACATCGCTGCCATGTAGAGCCAGAACCGCCCGAGCCGGGCGATGGAAAGCATCTGTCTCAGCATCTGCCCGCTTGAATTGGACTGTTCGGTCGGCGCCTGCCGGGACATGGCCAGGAAGGCCGCCCCTGTGATCACGCTCATTCCCCCGAGCACGGCCACGATCGGCCGCCAAGACATTTCACGTGTAAGAAGCTCACCGGCCACCAGTGCCGTGGCCAGCACACCCACCGACCAGAACCCATTGAGGATGTTGAGATACCGCCCCGAATCTTGCGGATGCATGCGCTGGATGAGCGGATTGATCAGCCCCTCGACGACTCCACTGCCCACGCCCATCAGCGCCATGGCACATAGCACGACTTCATAACTCGGCGCCGCGGCGTAGAGCAGCAAGCCCGCTCCGAGCAGCAGGCTTCCGCCACCGAGCGCCTTCACCTTGCCCCACCGCGCCGCCGCGAACCCGCTCGCGAACAGCACGATGAACACCATGAACCCGCGCAGCGCTTCGAGAAACCCACCCGCCGCGAGTCCGAAAGCCAACTCACCGGCCAAGATTACCAGGCACACCGGCGTGATGACCACACTCGATGAATAAACGAGAAAACCGGCAGCAGAGGCGTAGTCGAGCGGTTGGAGGCGCAGCGGCTTCATGGCACCAGGGAAGGAAGGCGGAGGGTGGGCGTGATCGCGGCGGGGCGGGGATCATAGCATGACAGCCCCAACGGCCACACGAAGCACCTCCCCTTGCGGGGCTGGGATACGTTGAGGTCTCTACCGCCACGGGAGGACGCCCGCCTCCAGCGTTTGACGTCAAACCATACGCGACTTCTCGAACGTTTCAGGGGATCCAAGCAACTTCATCTCACTGTGTCACGGACTGAGCGCCGGTCATTGCAAACATCGTCCGTGTGACCGGAGCCCACCGGTTGGAATCTGAATCTGCCGGGATATCAGAGTGACTTTGGCTTCACCGCGGCTGCGACATTTATGGGCCGAACACGGCCTGGTGGAGCAGTGTCACGGGGTGACGCACGGTCAGATCAACGCCTTCAGATGCGGCGGTGGTGGCGATCTGCATGGCACAGCCGGGATTGGCCGTGGCGCAAAGGCGAGCGCCGGTGGCGCGGATGCAGGCGAGTTTGCGGTGCGCCAGCCGCGCTGCCATGTCCGGTTGCATCAGGCTGTAGCTGCCCGCCGCGCCGCAGCAAAGCTCGGGTTCGGCCAGTGGCACCAGGCGGGCACCGGGTACCTGAGCGAGCAGCCTGCGCGGGGCCTTGGTGATGCGCTGGGCATGCTGGTGATGGCAGGCATCGTGGTAGACGATCGGGCCATCGAGCGGATAGCGCGCCCGCGGAAGCTCAAGAGAGGCGAGAACCTCGGTGATGTCACGCACGCGGCCTGCAAAATCGCGCGCCGCATCGGCTGCTTTGCTGTCGCGGAACAGGTGGTCATACCCCCGAAGCATCGCGCCACAGCCCGCGGCGGTCGTGACAATCGCGTCCACCGGCGCTGCATCCATGGCCGCAAAGGCGTCGATGTTCGCCTGCGCCGTTTCCTGCGCATGCTTTGAGTGACCGCCATGATGCGCGATCGCCCCGCAGCAGCCCTGACCTGTCGCCACCCACACATCGCATCCGGCCGCGCGTAGCAGGTCGACCGCCTGGCGCTGCACATCATCGAACATCACACTGTCGACACAGCCGGTGAAAAACCCCACCCGCATTACCGGCGGCTTCCATCGCGGCACGCGGCGACGATGCAGGCCCGGCCGCAACCGATGCGGCCATGGTGGGCCGCCGTCACCGGGCAAAGCGCCTGCGAGCCGGCCGATGGCCCGGGGCAGCCGCGCCAGCAGCGCAGGATGGGTCAACCATTGCCACACCCCGAGGTTCTGCATCAGCCGCGCCGGCAGCAGCG
>PUNN01000039.1 GCA_003552605.1 Phycisphaeraceae bacterium | reverse complement strand
GCTGTCGGAGTGACCCGCCACATTCGGCAGGGCAAATGACGAAGCAGTTTACATTGGGCGGCATTTGCACCTAACGTATGGAGACATGCCAATGGGTCTTTACGCTTACAAGGAAGGTGAGGGGCCGAGAGGGTTTGCCGGCGTTTCGCCGATTGCACCTCTGACGGTAATCGGAAATACGTTTCAATAATACCTTCTTCCCAACTTCATTTCCATGGCCAAGTCATGATGGCCAGCCCATTTACGGACCACGCCGCACACCAAAGCCCGGCGCGGGGATAAGCGATGGTGCAAGGGAGTGTTGTTGCGTTTGGCGGGTCACTGTTCGTGCGACAGCCGCAGCCAGAGCGCCGATCGCTCAGGCACCTCAAAGCAGAGGGTGGGGCCGAGTGGGAGCTCGCGCTGCTCGATCACATCCTCCGCAGCGGTGTACCGGCGGTCATGTACCATCAATTGCGCCGGTGTGGATGGGCCATCGTTGATCAGGAAGTAATGGTCGGCTCCCGGCGCCGTGAGGCGGTAGGTCGTGGGGAGGGTGCAGTGCCAGGATGGGGGGCGATTGGCGGCAAGCAGCGCGGCGAGTTGGGTCTGCACCGCCGCCTGTCCCGGCCGCCAGCACTGCCGGGCAGGGTCGAAGCCAATCAGTACGGCTGACCCACGGCCGAGCCTGCGCTCCGTCACGGCCACTCGGCCATCTTCGAAGTGGGCGATCGGCCGGGCGTCCGTGGCGACCACATCCCCGAAGAACCCCTCCACCGCCGCGCCTCCGAATCGCATCGGACAGGTGCGTGCATCGTGGATCGTGTCCACCCATGCCCCGAGCAGGCGCGCGGCGGGCCCCTCGGGGCCGGCCGGGTGAAGCAGGCCCCACGGGTCCATGAAGGCGAACTGCACATCCGCGATGAACCGCCCCCCACGCTCAACGTAGTCGATCAGCCGCTCGATCAAGTCGGCGTTGACGGCTCGGGCGTGCGGCATGTAGAGCACGGGATAGCGGAGGGCGATCCCCTCACCGAGTTCCTCCGGCGTCACGTATTCAAAGGGAATCTGCGCATCGATCATCGTGCGGGCGGCCCCGATGCGCGACCGGATGGCCTGCATCTGCGTCCCGCGGCTGAGCTCACTCAAGCCATCCTGCACATCGTGACGCTGCGGCTCGAGCAGGTAGATCGCATCCGTATCCCACGACTCGACAAGGCCCACGTGCGGCTGGTGGGTCGCCTGCCACAGTTCATCGGCATGCCGCCCGAGCGCTGCACTGATCCGGCCGGCCTCCGCTGCCCAGCTCGAGAGCCTGCCGCTCAACGTCGTCAACCCGTATTCGCCCGCTTCCCATCCTCCCGGCCGGTGCGTCCACGTCCAGAAGGCCATCGACAGGTTCCCCGCCGCGAGATAGCTCAGCATCAGCCGGCGCATCAGCCCCGGCGTCATGGCATTGCCGAAACCGCCGGAATACTGCACCGCGCCGCCGGTGGTCTCAAAGCATGATGTCAGCCCACCCTTGAACGCATCCCGTGTCAGCCGCGACTGCATGTAAACCGGCCGGTCGACTTCACCATCCACCTGCTCGAAATGCCATGAAAGGTGGATCGAGGAAAAGTGGACATCCGCCAACCGGGCCCAGCGCGGTGTGTCCCAGCGCAGGCCTGGCTGATTGGCAAAGAGCTGATGCGAACCGAGAAGCACCGCATGGCGGTCATCAAAGCGCTTGAACACATCGCGCATGACCGCCACCCGTGCCAATGTCTTGTCGGTAAGGTAGCGGACCATGTCCCGTGCAGCGCCGTAGTTGACCTCGGCACGGTGGACCCCGGAGATGCGTACACCGGCACGCAACCCTTCGAGCATGTGCAGCGCTTCGGCGAAGCTTGTCAGCAGCGGCCGGTTGCGGCGGGGATACAGCGTCCATGCCTCGCAAAGCGCTTCGACCGTCCCATACCGCTGCTGCAACCAGCGGATGAACGCCTCGCGGTCGTATGCGTTGTCGATATCCCCCGGCCCCGGGTCCGGTTCGCCGCGCAGCTCGTACCCGAACAGGGTGGGGTGGTCACGATACCGCTCGAGCACCGGTCCCATCCACGCCGCAAGCGCCGTTTGCTCGGCGGGGTCTTCGAGGTGGGTCAACTCGAACCGGCCGGGGTCGACGCCATGGGCTTCCAGCGTCGGCGCATCCGGCTGCGCCAACGGCACGTGCAGGAGGACGTGCATCCCCACCTCCTCCGCCGCGGCCATCCATGCATCTGCCCGGGAGAAGTCGAACTGGCCCGGCCCCACCGGCTCGGGTTCGCAGTTGTGAAACCGCACAAGGTTGAACCCGGCGCTGCGCATTCGCCTGAGCTGCTCGGTCAACGCCGCCACATCCTGATCCGCCGGATTCCACCACACCCCCCCGCTGAACCACATCCCCTCTTCACGCAGGCGGCGCTGAAGGGGTGAATCATTCAGGGCAAAGAAGTTACGCTCGGCCTGCTGGCGGTCCTGCTCACTTATCGTGGACGACTGCGGCATGATTAACCGTCCTCCTTAGACCTGGGCTCCGATATGCCCCCGTCGCGGGCACATCAGGTGCGCACTTTGGATGAAGTGAAGCCTGTGGCGCCAGAGATACCAGCCGTGGCGAAAGGCGCTGTAACAGCCCGGCATGGATGGCAGGCATGGAGCACGCTTGCATGCGGGCTCTGCCACTCGCCGCGCCGATTATCTTCACCTGCGAAGATGCCCTCAATGCCCCATCGGGAACTCGCGGCACATTTCGAGGACCTCGCTGTGGACCGCCTTCAGCTCATCAGCGTTGCCGCCGCTGCGGAAGACGCGGTCGATCAGGTCGGCCACCGCCTGCATCTGCGGCTCCTTCATCGCGCGGGTGGTCAGCGCGGCGGTGCCAAGGCGCACGCCGCTGGTGACGAAGGGCGAGCGTGAATCGTTGGGCACCGTGTTCTTGTTGGCGATGATGCCGGCCTGCTCGAGCCAGAGCGAGGCATCCTTGCCGGTCAGGTCCTTGTCGGTCTTGGACAGGTCCACGAGCAGCAGGTGATTGTCCGTACCGCGCGAGGCAAGGTGCCAGCCGCGGCCGGTGAGGGCCTCGGCAAGCGCCGTGGCGTTGGCCACCACCTGCCGGGCGTACTCGGCAAAGGCGGGCTGAAGCGCCTCGTGGAAGCAGACGGCCTTGCCGGCGACCACGTGCATCAGCGGACCGCCCTGGATGCCGGGGAAGATGGCCTTCTCGAACTTCTTGGCAAGGCCCTCGCTGTTGGTCAGGATCAGCCCGCCGCGCGGCCCACGGAGGGTCTTGTGCGTCGTGGTCGTCACCACATCGCAATGCGGGAAGGGTGAGGGATGCGCCCCGCCGGCGACAAGGCCGGCGATGTGGGCGATGTCAGCCATCAGCAGCGCCCCGCACTTGTCGGCGATCTCGCGGAAGCGGGCGAAGTCGATCACGCGCGGATAGGCCGAGAAGCCGCACAGCAGCAGCTTCGGCTTGTGCTTCATCGCGAGTGCTTCGACCTCGTCATAGTCGATGTAGCCGTAATCCGGCCGCGATTCATCGTAAACCAGCGGGTAATGCACCGGCTTGAACCATTTGCCGGACATGTTGACCGGGGCCCCGTGGGTCAGGTGGCCGCCATCGGAGAGCACCACGCTGAGGTAGGTATCGCCCGGTTCGAGCAGGGCGAAGAAGACGCCGACGTTGGCATTGGCGCCCGAGTGCGGCTGCACGTTGGCGAAGCGGCAGTTGAACAGCCGCGTGGCGCGCTCGATGGCGAGTTCCTCGATCTCATCGTAATACTCACAGCCCGAGTAGTACCGCTTGCGGGGGTAACCTTCGCAATACTTGTTGGTCAGGCACGAGCCGACCGCGGCCATGACGGCATGGCTGGTGTGGTTCTCGCTGGCGATCATCTCGAGCGTCTGCTGCTGTCGTTTCGACTCGGCATCGATCAGCCGGGTGATTTCGGGGTCGGTCTCGCTCAGTGACGGGATGGCATTCTGCACGCCGGGGGTGCTCATGGGTTGACTCCTGGTGGATCAGTCAAGGGTTGTGTTGCCGGGAGGCTGGATCGGCCGCAGGCGGGGGCGCGGGATGGTCCCACATCCGCTCGCGGCCAGGTCGCGTTCGACGTTATCCTGAACGAGCGTATGGCGTGTCCGGGAAATCGCCTCTTGGGCGCGACAGAGCAAAGGATAGAGCAGTATTGGCCGTCTGGTCAAATGTCCACCGCCGCGCCCGAGAGGCTTCACACTGGCTCAAACCACTGCCATAAAGGGACTTAACATCGACTTCGGGCCCTCGATCGCAATTTCGGCCTGCGGACCTGATGGTCCGGAACACCGCCGAAGCTATCAATCGCCCGCGGCGTACGCCGCGGAGGTGGCCGAGGCCGGCGGGGTGCCGTTCATCCTGCCGCACAAGCCCGAGTTCGCCGAGGCCTACGCCGACCGGTGTGATGCGATTGTCCTCACCGGTGGGGATGATCCGGCCACGGAGGGATACGGCGTACCGACCGACCCGCGCGCCCGGCTGATTGACCCGGCGCGGCAGGCGTTCGAATGCGCGCTGCTCGCCGCCGCGGCGAGCCGGCCGGACCTGCCGGTGCTCGGTATCTGCCTCGGGATGCAGTTGATGGCGCTTGACGCGGGCGGCCGGCTCGATCAGTACCTGCCCGACCACCTGCCCACCGCCGCCGAGCACCAGAACGATCGCCGTCACGGGCTCATTTTCCGTGAGGCCGGCTCGCCACTGCATCGGCTGCTCGATGGTGATGGGACAGTAGAAGCCGGCAACGGAAATTCGGCGATCACCATCGTCTCGAGCCATCGCCAGGCGGTCAGCGACCCCGGCCGGCTTCGGATCATCGCGATGGCACCTGATGGTGTGATTGAGGCGATCGATGACCCGACCCGGCGGTTCTACCTCGGCGTGCAGTGGCACCCGGAACGCGGCGGGCCGGAACCGCTCAGCCGCGGGCTGATCGCCGCTTTAGTTGCTGCCGCTCGTAGTACCAACTCAGCACCACCACGGCGATGACCCCGAGCACCAGCGCCATATCCGCCACGTTGAATATCCACGGATAGACATCCCGTGCCCCACCCGGCCACGAGAGGCCGAAGGGCAACTGCACATCCGGGAACAGGTGGAACATGTCGCGCACACCGTGATAAAGCGCACGGTCGTAGAGGTTGCCCAGGGCACCGCCGAGCACCATTGCCAGGGCGATGTGCATGCCCCGTTTGTCAGCGCCGCTGCGCATGAAGATGACCGTGATCACTACCGCGGCGATGATGCTGATGGCGATGAACAGCCGCTGCGCCCCCTGCCCGACGCCGAAGACGGCGCCGGTGTTGATCATCAACCGCAGGTCGAGCACCGAGGGCACCACGGTAACGCCCTCATGGCGCGGGATGGCGCTTGCCGGGTCATCGGCGATGCGCGGCGGGAGGGCCATCCAGTTGCCTTCGGCATCACGCGCTTCGATCACGGGCTGACCATCATCGCCCTGGACCGCGAGGCGCAGCGGCACATCGGCGACGCATCGGAACGACCAGTACTTGGAGGCAAGATCGACAGCAAGCACGGCCGCGGCAATGCCGAGATACAGCAGCACGCTACGTCGGCAGCGAAAGGCAAGCGGTGGGGTGTTGTCACTCATCATGCCGCCTGACCAATTCCATCAAACCACCGCTCCGGTGTCGCCGCAGGGGCAGATCCAACCGAACCTCGCCCGTTGTATCTGACGGCGGGGCGGGCCATCTTACGGATGCATGACACGCATCGCGACTGACCGACCGGGACTTCACGCCCCTCGCCCCGTTTCCGGGGCGGGAGAGGGGGCGGAAGGGGTTCCACGACATTTGTCATGCCCCCATATTACAGTTCGCCTCGCCGCTCCTTCTCCCGAACGACCTCGATGCAGTACTGCGCCCACGGCTTGGCTTCGAGCCGGGTGCGGGCGATGGGCAGGCCCGTCTCGAGGCAGACTCCGTAGTAGCCCTCCTCCATCCGGTAGAGCGCATCTTCAATCTCAGCGAGCAGCTTCCGCTCCGAGGCCAACAGGCCGAGCGTGAACTCCTGGTCGTAATGGTCGGCGCCGATATCCGCCATGTGTAGCGGCAGGTTCGAGATATTGCCCGTGGTGCTCTTGCGCTCGTCGGTCAGCGACTCGACATCGCCGAGCAGTTCGGCGCGGTGCTCGAGCAGAAGCTGGCGGAAATGTTCGAGGTCCTTCTTCGTCAGGCCGGTCTTGACCTTCTTGAGCTCTTCTACACTCGGTGGCTCATGGTTGGGGTCGGCGAGCATCTCGGCGACGGTGGGCGTTGCGGCGGGCTGGCCGTTGCCACCGGGTTCAGCTCCCGCGGCCTGTCCGGCCGGCTCAGGCTGCTCGACCGGGTCGGGAGCGGGTACCGGGGCCGGCGGGGTGGAAGTGGTCTCGGCGTCGGCAGGTTCCGGGGTTTGTGGCGCTGCTGAGACTTCCGGAGGGGCCTTTTTCTTGTTGGAAGTCTTGGCGGCCTTCCTGGTCTGCTTGGACTTGGTCGGCGCCTTTTTCGAGGAAGTCGACGCCGCGCCGCTCGCGGGCTTCTTCGCAGTGGTACGGGCGGTGGTCGAGGCAGACTTTTTGGCGTCTGTTTTGGAAGCGGCCTTTTTCTTCTTGCTGGCCGCCGTGCTGCTGCTCGCCGACTTCTTGCTTGCAGCCTTTTTCGCCGAGGTTTTCTTCTTGGCCACCGGTCAACTCCGTAAGTTAATCTTTGGCAGACTGTTACGCCCCGCCATCGCGCCCGGCCGCCACACGCGCCGATCGCCCCGGCCGAACAAGGGCAGCGATTCTACGCGGCCACTTGCAGTGCATCAAGAGACATCTGCATCTCGGTGCAGGCGGGGGGGCATGACATGCGCCGCGGCGGGCAACCCTTGGCGTGGCATGGTCAGCGGCCTTTCCGGGGGTCTTCAGCCCGATGGCCATGCGAG
>PUNN01000453.1 GCA_003552605.1 Phycisphaeraceae bacterium | reverse complement strand
GAATGAGACAAACACGCCGATCGCCCTTGACCCGGCAAGGCAACAAGTACAGTGAATGACCGTCACCAGTCATCATCAACTGCGGACAACACGAGATACTCCAAAGGGATGATTGCCCCGGCTCCTGCGTCATTGTGAAAACCTGCAATGCGCCTCATCAGTACACACCTCTTCACGAGGGTCACCTTACTCATACATCAATTTCTGCGTTTTCATCGATTTCCGTAGTTACTCACAGCATTGATCCATCATGGCCACACCGTCCCCGAAGTTGATGCTCTCGCAGGACGCAGCACATTGAAACGACGGGAAACGCTGAAATCGCAGAAACAGGAGGGAGGGTCGAGTTGTATTGCATGAGGGTATGGGTGGGTTCACGGCATTCAACGGTTAACACCATTGTCCGCCATCCCCCGGCATCATCTGTATCCGTGGCTGCGGCCGCAGCATTCCCATGCGCGGCCACTGTTCAATAGCGCTTTGCCGGAAGCCTCCCCCTTTCGCGCTTTTCTTACTTTCGTAGTTTCCTCTGCACCTGGCCCGGCCGTGCCATCATGGCCGGTTGGGCATGAGTGTGCCGTTTCCTACACACGCACGGTGTCCGTCCGGGCGAGTGCCATCAGGGCTTGTTGGGTGCCGAGTACTTCGGCGGGATGTTCCTCGGGGGCCACCGCATCCGGTCCTTCGGTGGGCAGGGGCTGGCGCTGGGTGTAGCTGCCGTCCGGATGCATGTCCCATGCCTGGCGGCGGTCGGCGAGGCAGATGTCGACGATCTGTTGCAGCCTCTCCTGCAAGGCCGGATCGTCCACCGGCGTGATGCACTCAACCCGGTTGTTGAGGTTGCGGTACATCCAGTCGGCCGAGCCGATGTAGTACTCGCGCTGCCCCGCGTTGTGGAAGATGAAGATGCGGGAATGCTCGAGGAACCGGCCGATGATGCTGACCACGCGGATGTTCTCGCTCCTGTCCGGCACGCCCGGCCGCAGACAGCAGAACCCGCGGACGATCAGGTCGATGCGCACCCCGGCGTTGCTCGCGGCGTAGAGCTTGTCGCAGAGATCGCGGTCCTCGAGGCTGTTCATCTTGGCGATGATCCGCGGCCGGTCGGGGTCATCGGGGTCACCGCCGCGACGGCGCCAGTCATCGCAGTGGGCGATCTCGCGGTCGATCATCTCGACGAAACAGCGCCGCATGTTCACCGGCGCTACAAGCAGCCGCTTGAAGTCGCGCTTGAGACTGCGACCGGTCAGATAGTGGAACAACTCGACCGCATCACCGACAATGTCCGGCCGGCAGGTCATCAGGCCGAGATCGGTATAGAGCGAGGCCGTCTTCGAGTTGTAGTTGCCCGTGCCGATATGGCAGTAGGTGCGCATCCCATCCGATTCATGCCGCACCGCCATGGCGAGCTTGGTGTGCGTCTTCAGCCCGACAAGGCCGTACACCACGTGCACGCCGGCCTTGACCAGCGTTTGAGCCACGCGGATGTTGCGCTCTTCATCGAAGCGGGCTTTCAGTTCAATCAGGCAGATCACCTGCTTGCCCGCCTCGGCGGCGCGGATCAGTTCCGGGATGAACGGTGAGTCACTGCTCGTGCGGTACAGCGTCTGCTTGATCGCGAGCACACGCGGATCGGCGACCGCCGCGCGGAGAAAGCGCTCGACGCTGGCTGTGAACGATTCGTACGGATGGTGCAGCAGCAGATCGCCGCCGCGGATGACGGTGAAGATGTCAGCTTCATCATCGCGCAGCCGTGCCGGCACCGCGGGTGTCCATGCGGGGTACTTCAGCTCCGGCTTCTGGATGTCGGCGACCACATCGAGATCGGTGTAATCGAGTTCAGCGGGCATGTGGTAGATGTCGCTGTCCTCGAGCTCGAGCTCGCGCGCCAGAAACTGCACCATCTCCGCGTTCGCATCCGGGCCCACCTCGAGGCGCACCACCGGTGCGAACTTGCGGTCGCGAAGTTCCTGCTCGATCAGCTCGAGCAGATCCTCAGCGTCCTCATCCTCGCGTTCGACCGCCGCGTTGCGCGTGATGCGGAAGGCCATCACATCCTCGATCTGCATGCCCTCGAACAGCTCACCGAGATGGTGCTGGATCACATCGCGCATATGCACGAAGCGCAGCGGATGGTCATCTTCACGGCCGCGGGTGGGTGTGGCATCGATGCGGACCCAGCGCGGCAGTACCTGGGGGATCTTGATCCGGGCAAAGTGACGTTCCCCCGCCGCGCGGCCCGGCTGGCGCAGCATGATGCCAAGCGAAGTGCTCAGGTTGCTGATGAAGGGAAAAGGATGTCCTGGGTCGACCGCGAGTGGCGTGAGCACGGGAAAGAGGTTGCGGTGAAAGTAGTCGCTCGCCGCGGCCTGCTCCTGCTCGGTCAGCTCATGCCACTGAAGCAGATCGATGCCGTGGGCCGACAGCGCGGGGCGGATATCTTCAGTAAAGACCCGGGCCTGAAGATCGAGCATGCGCAGCACAGCGCGGCGGATCTCGGTGCAGGTCTCTGCCGGGCTGAGCCCATCGGGCGTACGCGTGACCAGGTTCGCCGCGATCTGCCGCTTCAGACCGCCCACCCGCTTCTGGAAAAACTCATCCAGGTTCGAGTTGAAGATCGCCATGAACCGCACCCGCTCGAGCAGCGGCGTGCGGGGGTCGACCCCCTCGTGCAGCACGCGCAGGTTGAACTCCAGCCAGCTCAGCTCACGGCTGAGATAGCGACCGTCGGTGTCGTATTCGCTCAGTGGGCTGAGCTCGACCAGGGCCTTGCGGTAATCCATAGGAACGGCGAACCTCCCGATACAGGGCATGATACCGCACCAGAAGCCGGAGGCCGAGCCGTGAACCCGTAACCGGCCGCGCTGGGCAGATGACACGCGCCGCGGCGGGCAACCCCGAGGCTGGCTGTGTCAGCGGGCTGTCCTGCTTCCGGGGGAGCCCGATGGCCCTGCGAGGCCGCGAGACGCTCGGGGCGCCCGGAACCCTCGGGGCCGCATGGCCATCAGCCGAAGGCGGCTGCCGACCATGCCACCCAATCTTCTCTGGCTACAAAGGAACCCTGCGACACCTGTCCGGCCGCGCGGATTGCGAAACTCAACGCTTGCGGGCAGAGCGGCATCCCGGACGGCATGTTGCCAGATGCATGGCGTTTGCCCCTTTCCCACGCCCCGGCCTTGCGGCCTACTTCAGCCCCACGATGTACGCCAGCCACCCCTCGCGGTTCGGGAACTTCGTGACCGGTGAGAACGACCCGCGGGCAAGGCAGTGGGCCGGCGATGTACCTGCTCCCCCGCTGCTGCGGTCAGGCTCCGGCGCCAGTGGGGCCGTCCAGATCGCAGCCGATGCAAAGCCGGCCTCTTGCATCAGTTCATTCAACTCCGCCAGCGTCCACAGCCGCCAGTCATAGCGGAAGGCGCTTCGCCGTGTGGTGAAGGCGGCCGATCCGGCTCTCTCGGCCTCGTCCGCGATGCCACTGAAATGGACCCGGCAGTCGATCCGGCCCGTGACGGCATCGTACCGGCGCTGTTCCCAGCAGCAGGCAAACGGGGCCAGCCCGCTGCCCGCAGCCGGCTCCACCCGCCGCCACCTCAGCCCCGGCCGCATGGCGTCCGGCCCGCCGAACACATCCAATACGAGGATGCCATCACGTCGCAATGCCCGGCGGGCGTGGCGGAGGTAGTTCCGCATCTGCGGCCGGTCGTGATAGATGAAGCTGCTGAAGTTGAGCGCGCAGATGATATCTACGCGGGGCGAGGCGACCTCGACGACATCCGCCTCGATCAGGTGCAGGTCCTCGGCTCTATTGCCGAGTGGACGGCGGCTGTGCCGGTCGGCCCATCGCAGCGTCGGCCCATGCCGTTCGATCGCCATCGCCTGATGGTCCGGCCCGAGACCGACCCACGCCGCGGCGACCGCGGCGGTGCCGGCGAAATCCTCCCGCAACAGCACGGGTTCAAGCCCACCGCCGCGGCGGCGATGGTGCACGTAAGCCCGATGCAGAAACGCCACCTCCGCCTCCGGCTCCTGCACGGCATGGCGATAGAGCAGCAACTTGTGGGGTGGTCGCGGGCGCGAAGGCATGGGGAGCATGGTAGCGGGGGTCCTTGGCGCTTGAGGCGTGACAAGGCGTCCGGCACTTGAATGGCATCATGGCGTTGCCCCCGCTGTGGCATGATCAAACGCACGCCAAGTTGCACTCCGTGTCAACCCGGGGTGCAGAGAAGCGCATGGCGCACATCGGTACGGGCCTAATACTGGCCCAGCGTCAAGAGGCGACGGTCACGGACTGGCTGCTCCGCGCGGCGAGTCGGGCGTGGCCCAGATCGTGCATGTGGCCCAATCAGCCGGAAAGCCCATGCTCAAACGCGGGATGTCGGGGAATTCGGACAGCAGTTGCCGGACTCTCTCGGCCCATCGGCTCTGCGGGGCGATGCGGTCGAGGCACCATTTGCAGACAGTCAGCACCCCGAACATCCGCTCCCCGGTGACCTTGATCGGCGCGTTCCACGCGGCGATCCTGGCCGGGATCTTGGGTTTGACCCCGAGTTCGCGGTTCCAAAGCCGTCCATGATGGGCGCAAATATTACGTACGGTATTGAGTGTCAACAGCCATGAGTCGAACACAGTGGCATGCACGCCAAACGGCTTGGCCAAGTCGCGACGGAGGTGATGGTGGCAACCACGATGGAAGGTAAGGACCGAACCAAACGTCATAATCTCCACCGCCATCCACACGGGCAGCCAGGAGTGGCTGTCGCCGTATTTTTCCCGGAAATGCCTGACGAACACATCCTTACTCCGATTCACTACCCGCCTGCAAGAATCAAGGAAGTCGTGCCACTGCTCCCTGGTGCATCCCGGCATGGATGATTGGTCGTCCGCGTAGGCGAAAGGCCCATAGCGAAGCGCATGGTGATAGGCCAGTTGCGAGCGTACCGCAATCTCGATCCGTTCGATCGCATCGAGCACGTGCAGGCGCAGGCGGCGGTCAAAGACATAGCGATTCCACACCTGATCGAAGCTCGTCCCCGCCCTGAACTTGTCCATCGGATGATCCGGTTTGTTCGGATTGGACTCGCGGAACGGATACCAGTACCCGCTCAGCCGGTAATAGCTCACGGCTTGCAGTCGTTCGATGATCAGGTTGGGATCGCCAGTCATCCCCCTCCGCAGAAGTTGATCGGCCTGCTCACCGTAAGTGAGCGGTAGCTTGGTGTATTCCATATCACCCCGATTTTACTGAAAACGCACGGCGCAATAGAAAACCCGCCGAAGTGAGCTGCCCGGAGGCGCGCCCGGCGGGTCTGCTACTTAGACACTATCGTTCACACCGGGCCGAGTCAATACAGTTTCTGTATATCCTCAAAAGAAATGTCAGGATGGCCTTCCCCCCTACTCCAGCCGTACCCCCAGCCGCTCGGTCAGGGCATCGAACTCATCGAGGGAGTAGAACTCGATGATGACGCGGCCTGAGCCCTTGCGTTTGCCCTTGGTCACGGTGACCCGGGTGCCAAGTTGTTCGCTGAGTTGGCGACTGATGTCATCGAGATGGGCCGATTCGCCCTGCCGGGCGGTCGGGCCGGCTGCGGCCGAGGAGCCGGGGACCTCGGCCAGCGGGTCGGCAACGTCGCCATCCGTCCCAGCCCCGCTGCTCGCAAGTTGGCGCACCGCCTCCTCCACCCGGCGAACGCTCCAGGCCTGCGACACAGCCTTCGACGCCAGTCTTGACTGCGCGGCGGGATCGGTCAGGCCGAGAAGTGCCCGCGCATGGCCGGCGGTCAGGTCGCCGGAACGAACCATGTTCAATACAGGCTCTGCCAGGTCGAGCAGCCGGATCGTGTTGGCCACCGTCGACCGGTTGACCCCAAGCCGGGCGGCGACCTCCTCATGTGATAAATCGTATTGGTCACAGAGTTTACGGAACGCCTCGGCCCGTTCAACCGGGTTGAGGTCCTCGCGCTGAAGGTTCTCGATCAGCGCCCATTCAGCCGCCTGGCGGGCATCGAGTTGGCGGATGATTGCCGGGATTCGGGCCAAGCCGACGAGCCGCGCGGCCCGCCAGCGCCGCTCGCCGGCGATCAGTTCGTAGGCAGGGGGCTCATCTGCCACCTCGGTCGACCCGCCGGCTTGACCCGGGGTCGGCGCCGGCCGCACAAGGATTGGCTGCATGATGCCTTCATTGCGAATCGAATCGGCGAGCGCCTGCAGCGTCTCGCCATCGAACCCCTGTCGCGGCTGATGGGGGTTGGGCCGGATGCGATCGGTGTCGATGAAGACGAGCTCATCTGGCCGGAGTTCACCATCAGTGGGATGCGACCCCTCGCTGGCCGTGCCAGGGATGGTATCGGCCTCGGTCGACGAAGCAGGGGGGCTGTACTCGTGTCCCGATTCAGAGGATGTCGAAGTCTCGGCGGCCGGGTCGTGAATGCCCTCGATTGGCGAGGATTCTGCACGGCCATGATCCACCTGGCTTGCCCCGTGGGCAGCAGCATCGACTTGCGTGGCCGAGTCATCCGAATCGCGGTCCTGCGGAGTCTCGGCAGGGGGCGGCGGCTGGACCCGAACGGACTGGCCGACGAGGCTGCTGAGACCGCGGCCAAGACGAGGCTGACGGCTGTTTTTGCGGGATGAACCGGACATGGGGGACCTCCGTGTCACTCGGCGGGGGTGTGGACTCTGGTCATTGTAGCATCTGCGGCGGTGGGGGGCGGAAAGTGGGGGAAGGGCGGGGTTGGCGCCCTTGATGACATCTGGCAGCCTCCCCTTGTGCTTTGTGGCGAGGGAGGAGCGAACGCCACGGTGAGCCTGCCCCGCCCACACCTCCGGCCCCCGGAATCCCGCAAGGCGAACGCATGTAGATGCTAAACCGGGTGGCATGGTCAGCGGCTGTCCGCAGCCGATGGCCATGGCGGCCCGTGGAAGGGGGCCGCCGCATGGCCATCAGCCGAAGACGGCTGCTGACCATGCCACCCGAGCTACATGCGTTTG
>PUNN01000059.1 GCA_003552605.1 Phycisphaeraceae bacterium | reverse complement strand
CTCAACGGATACGTTAGCGACGGGCGACCCGGCGGTGCGCAAGGCGATTACTTTCATACGCCGAAATGCCCTGGGGCCGTGCATGGTTTCTGATGTCATCGACGCTGCCGGCTGTTCGCGCTCTTACCTTGACCGGGCCTTCCGGGACACGCTGGGACATACGGTTTTCACGGCGATCCGCAATCAGAAGATAGCGGCCGCCAAGAATATGCTTGCCAGAACCGACGAGACGGTAGAAGCCATCGCCGTCACCTGCGGGTTCTCCGGGGGGATGCGGTTCAGTCAGGTCTTCAAAGAGGTTGTCGGACAATCCCCAAGCCAGTACCGCCGTCAATTCCACAAGCGGTCCGCAACCTGAGCCGCAGCGCCTGTACCGGGAGGCACTCCCCCATCAGGAGCTACGACCGCTTGGGGACAGTCAATGAATCGGATGCGGTTGGGTCGCCTTCTTCTGGTATTGGCGATATGCCGGCCGACTCGCTTGAAGACGAAGTTGCGAGCTCTCCCGCATCGGGTTTGTCCGTCTTGCCATGCGGTCCAGGCGGTCGCTCACGAGTGAATCCGGACCATGCGAATGACCGATGCATCGACTCACGCCCCCACCCTGCCTCCCTTTGCAAGGCGGACGGCCATGCGGATGGCGCTCTTCATCGAACCGGGGTCAGCCTTGTTCTGCCCCACAAGATTGAAGGCGGTGCCATGGTCCGGGCTGGTGCGGATCAGGGGCAGGCCGAGGGTGACGTTGACCGCTTCATCAAAACCAAGCAGTTTCACCGGGATCAGGCCCTGGTCGTGATACATCGCCACCACGAGATCGTAACGGCCGGCCGCGGCATCACGGAAGATCGTGTCGGCGGGGAACGGGCCGTGGACGTCGATGTCGGCGCTACGGGCCATCTCAATGGCCGGCTCGATGATGCGGCTTTCTTCATCACCGAAGGCGCCGTGCTCCGAGGCATGCGGATTGAGCCCGCACACGGCGATGCGGGGCCGGGAAATGCCAAGCTTGCGGCACGCCTCGTGGCCGAGGTCGATCGGGTCGAACACACAGCCGATGGTAAAAACGTTGCGGATGTCCATCAGCGGCATGTGCACCGTTGCGAGCGTCACGTTGAGCTTGCTGGAAGCGAACATCATCACCGCCCGCTTCGCCTTTGTCCGCTGCTGAAGAAACTCCGTATGCCCCGGATACCTCGCCCCGGCCATGTGCCACGACTGCTTGCAGATCGGGGCGGTGACAATCGCATCGAGCCGTGTCGGGGCGGTGTGGGGTTTCGTGGCGGCGGTGATGGCATCATCGAGAAACCGCAGCGATGCCTGCCCCCCCTGCTTCGTCGGCCGCGTGACCACCTGCCCGAGCATCGAGTATTCATCGTAATCGAGCACGATCACCGGGTGCTCATCGCTGCTGACCGCGAGGGGGCTGTCGTGCTGTACCCGCCACCAGAACGGATCGATTTCGGCAAGGTCCGCGGCGTAGCTGAGCAGCTCATTCATGCCGAAGACGACGAACCGGGCGAGCTTCTGAATGGCGGGGTCGGCGAGTGCCTTGACCACCACCTCGGGCCCGATGCCCGCCGGCTCGCCCATCGTCACCCCGATCACCGGGCGCGGCGGCGCAGCAGGCCCGCGGCCCTCGGAAGGGCCGGCGGAATCACCGGTTGGCGGCTGTGAATCGGCCATCCCCGCAGTGTAACGGGAATGAAGTGTTATCGGCGCGTGGTGGCTCACTATCGCATCTCGCCCCCCGCGCAGCGCACCCTGTCGCCACTGGCGATTGGCGGGGGCCTTTGCCGAATCGCCGAGGGGGGCCGGGGCGATGGCTGAGCCCCCATGGCGGCTGCGCCGATTGGTCTACGGCATGTGCCCGCCGCTGGCCCGCTGGCCGCTGGCAGAAACAATGCGTGCCTTTTGACCCTCCCCACCGCGGCCGGTAATCTCGCTCGATGCCGTAGCGGGCCTCACGCCGCTGGCCCCGCCCGCAACCACAGCGAATCAGGAGTCGATGCCCATGCCCCGAGCATTTCAGTCCCACCTGTCCCGGCACGTTGAAGACCTCGCGGGCCTCTGGGATTTCGCATTTCTCGGCGATACCAACCTCGACAGTGTCCACCCCGATGAAATAAAGTTCGATGACCGCATGGCCGTGCCCGGCAGCTTCGATGCCACGCCGCGCTATGCCGGCCGCCGCGGCGTCGCCGCCTATCGCCGTCGGGTGCATGTGCAGGAGTTCGGCCGGCACCAGGTGGTCATCGATGGGCTGCACCACTACGGCCGCATTTACCTCGATGGCGGCCACCTCGGCGACCACCTTGGCGGCTTCACGCGGTTTCACCTGGACGTCGAAGGTCTCGATGCGGGTGAGCACGAACTGGTCATCCTCGCCGACAACCGCATCGACTACGGACGCTGTCCGCTGCACCTGGAATACTTTGACTGGTATCACTACGGGGGCATCACGCGCGGCATCGAGTGGCATCGGCTCGGATCACTCTGGATCGAAAGCCTGATCACCACGACCGTCGATCTGGCCAGCCGCGAAGTCGAGCTGCTCATCCAGTACCGCAGTGACGTCACATCACAGCGAAAGGTGCCGCTCAAGATCTCCATCAACGGGCGAACACTGGTCGAAGAGCAGGTCACCATCGAAGATGCCCCCGACACGATCGACCGCGTGCTGGAACTGAAAGACCATGCTCTTTGGTCGCCGGACCAGCCCGAGCTGCACACGCTGCGGGTCTGTCTCGGGGAGGATGACATGGTCGAACGTATCGGTATCCGCACGGTGCGCACCGAGGGGCGCTCAATCCTGATCAACGAAGAACCAGTCACGCTCCGCGGGTTCAACCGCCACGAATCGCACCCGCAATTCGGCCACGGCCTGCCTGATGCGGTACTGGTCAGTGACCTGCAGCAGATCCGCGACATGGGCTGCAACTTCATCCGCGGCAGCCATTATCCGCAGGACCGGCGGTTTCTCGACCTGTGCGATGAGTTCGGTATCCTGGTATGGAATGAAATCATCGGGTGGCAGCACACCGCCGAGCACCTCAACGATTCAGGCTTCATCGATGCCCAGTTGACGCAGGCCAATGAGATGGTCATGGAGGCCATCAATCATCCGAGCGTCATCATGTGGGGCCTGCTCAACGAGAGTGACAGCCACCAGGTGGAAACGCGGCTCGGCTACGAGGCCCTCACCAATCACCTGCGTGACCTTGACCCATCCCGGCTTGTGACCTACGCCACCAACAAGCCATTTGAGGACCGCCACCTCGACCTCTGCGACATCGTGTCGGTCAACGCGTATCCCGGCTGGTATGGCGGCCGGATCGAAGACATCCCGGCAGCGCTAGATAAAATCGCGGCCCACCTCGATGACAGTGGCCACGGAGACAAGCCGCTGATCATTTCCGAGATCGGTGGCGGCGGCATCTACGGCTGGCGCGACTGGCACGAAGACTTCTGGACCGAGCAATACCAAGCGAAGCTGCTCGAGATGGTGATCCGCCACATGTTCACCGACCGCGACTGTTACGCCGGGCTCGCCATCTGGCAATTCTGTGACCTTCGCACCATGCCGTCCCGGGCCATGGGCCGGCCGCGGGTGTTCAACAACAAGGGCGTGGTGGATGAGTACCGCCGGCCGAAGCTTGCGTACCATGTCGTAAAGAAGGGCTTCGAAGACCTGGTCGAGCGAGGTTGACGTGACGCGGCAACGTGGCTCCACCGGCACCGGCGGACTGGCCATCGGCCTGGATGTGGGCACCACCCACGGCAAGGTACTTGCCGTGGACACCGCCGGTACCGTCCATCACACCGAGCAGGCCACATGGTCGCTCAATACGCCGGAGCCCGGCGCAGCGGAGCAGGATGGCGCGGAGGTCATTGCGAAGTGTCTCGATGCGCTTGAGCGCCTCGCGGCGCAGATTAAAGGCCGCCCCATCACCGGTCTTGCCCTCAGCGGCGCCATGCACACCCTCGTGCCTGTCGATGCTCATGGCAGGCCGCTCGGCCCGGCCACGACATGGGCCGACACCCGCAGTGCGGATTGCGCCGATGAACTGTCCGAGGATCCGTGCACCAGCGAGCTTTACCGCCACACCGGTTGCCGGCCGGCGGCAATCTATCATCCTGCCCGGCTGCGATGGACCGCCCGACAGCACCCGCGCGTGTTCCGGGGGGCGAAGCGATTCGTGGCCATCAAGGATGCCTTGCTCCATTACCTGACTGGCCGATGGGTCACTGATCGCACCCTCGCCTCCTCGACCGGGATGCTTGACCTGGCCACGGGGCAGTGGGACCGCACTGCACTCTGCCTTGCCCGGATCGAGCCCGGCCGATTGCCCGAGCCCATCGAACCGGCTTCCATCGTTGGCCCGCTCACCCCCGAAGCAGCGAGGCGGATTCATCTTCCTGAAGGGGTGCCCGTCGCTGCGGGGGCGAGCGATGGTGCGCTGTCCAATGCCGGGGCCGGGGCGGTCAAACCGGGACAGGTCGTGGTCAACGTCGGCACAAGTGGCGCCATTCGCATCAACCTGACAGGCCCCTGGCTGGATGGTGAAAGGCGCACGTGGTGCTACCGCGGCTGGCCAAGTCCATACCTTGCCGGGGGCGCGATCAACAATGCCGGACTCCTCATTCAGTGGTTGACCCGGGTGCTCGGCCTCGACGAAGTCGGTGAAGGTGAGGCTTATTCCCGGCTTTTCGAACTGGCTTCAAGAGTGGAGCCGGGCAGTGAAGGCGTGCTGGTGCTGCCTTACCTGACCGGTGAGCGAAATCCGCACTGGGCACCGCGCGCCTCGGCCGCAATTACGGGCCTCCAACTCGCTCACGGCCCCTCGCATCTGGCACGCGCGGGGCTCGAGGCCGTGGCATTCTGCCTTGCCGATGTATGGCAGGCCCTCCGCCCGGCCATGCCGCGCAGCAGCCGCCCATTGCGGGTCACCGGGTCGATCACCCGGCAACGCCTGTGGCTTTCGATTCTCGCTGATGTGCTTGGCCGTACGCTCGAGCCGGTGGAAGCTTCCGATGCGTCCGCCTTCGGCGCGGCGATGCTCGCCCACACGGCAACCGGCAAGGTCAGGGACATCACCGCCCTTACCCGTGGCCTGAAGATCGGCGCCCCGGTCAAACCGGATCCCACCCGGCATCGTCGCTACCGTGACCTGCACAGGCATTTCCAGAGCGAGGCCCGCCGCGTGGTCTTCAGCCAACCCTGACCCACCCTGTCGCTTCTTGGGGATGCTCGCAACCTGCCGGGCGCATGACACGCGCCGCGGGGGATTTTTCTCCCTCTCCCGAGGGGAGAGGGAGCAAGAGCCTTCCGCGGCGCGTGTCATGCACCCCAACCTGCCCGGGGCGTAGGCATCGCTCGCCCCGGCAGGACGGCATCCGTATGATGTGCGGATGCGGAGCACTTGATATGGTTCAACCCCGCCGAAGCGATGAACGCGTTGTCTATTCCACCGCCGGGGGGAAGATATGCCCGCAATGCCAGCAGCCGGTGTCGGCATGTCGCTGCTCGAAGAAACCGGCAGGCCCCCGGGGTGATGGCAATGTCCGGGTGCGACGTGAGAGCAAGGGAAGACGGGGCAAGGTGATGACGGTCATCGTGGGCCTCGCGCTGGAAGAAGCCGCCCTCGCCGAACTGGCGGCGAAGCTGAAAAAGAAACTTGGCACGGGTGGCGCGGTCAAAGACGGCGCCATCGAAATCCAGGGCGACCATCGCGATACGCTCGTGACCATGCTCAGGGAAATGGGGCATTCGGCCAAACCAGCGGGCGGGTAACCCCGGGCGCAGAAGCCAACCGCCGCGGCCGTGGCGTTGTAGAGACCTTACACACAGCCTGAAATCGCCCCCTTTTCCCCTTCAGTCCCCGCCACGTTCGATCAGCCGGAGCACACGTAATACCTCCGCCACCGACCATGCCTGCGCGGGGCAGCCCACCGGCCGATGGGGGACATCGC
This sequence comes from Phycisphaeraceae bacterium, assembly GCA_003552605.1. GTDB lineage: Bacteria > Planctomycetota > Phycisphaerae > Phycisphaerales > Phycisphaeraceae > B1Sed10-187. The sequence goes on along the minus strand of PUNN01000059.1, from coordinate 1,027 downwards.
CCTCGTGAATCTCGTGAAGCTGCCCAAGGCCGCGGCTATCCATGAACTGCAAGAGGGGCTCGATGGCCCGCAGGGCTTCGGCGCGGCTGCGCTGGCTGAAGGCATCGGTGCGGAGCACCGCCTCGGCATAGGGACCGATCAGCCACGGCCAGACCGTGCCCTGGTGGTACGCCTTGTCGCGGTGGAACTGATCGCCGAGATATTTGCCATGATAGCGGTGGTCATCGACCGGCAGGGTACGCAGGCCGAACGGCGTCAGCAGCCGATGGCCCACAACTTCGACCACCTTCCTGCGAAGATCATCCGGCAGCGGCGAATCCGGCAATGCCGCGGCGAATATCTGGTTGGGGCGCAGTGATCCATCGGGCTGCCAGTGACCGGCCTCATCCGGGCAGACGGTGTCGTTGAGGAAGCCGAGATGCTCGTTCCAGAAACATGGCACGAACGATTCGGCCACCTGTGCCGCCATCCGGTTGTACCGCTCGGCCGCCGCCGCATCTTCCGGCGCCATCAGCCGTCCCATACCCCGGAGGGCATGGTACCAGAGGGCGTTGATCTCGACCGGCTTGCCGAATCGTGGCGTAAAGATGACACCATGGGTCTTGGCGTCCATCCATGTAAGCTGCGTCCCCGCATCACCGGCGGTGATCAGGCCGTCTTCGCAGGCGCGGATGTTATTTTCCGTCCCGTCGCTGTAGGCGCGGATAATCCGGCCACAGGCTTCGGCCAGCCAGTCATTCCAACTCGCGGTGTCGCCGCTGCTCTGGACATAGCGCATCGCGGCATGGATGAACCAGAGGCTGGCGTCGACGGTGTTGTAATGGGCAGCGCTGTCGTCGTAGTCATCAAAGCGGTTGGGTACCAGCCCGTTACGAAGGGCCCGGGCGAAGGTCTGCAATGTGGCCCGCGCCTCCTCGTAACGGCCGGTCTCCAGCAGCAGACCCGGCAAGGCGATGAAGGTGTCACGGCCCCAGTCGGCGACCCAGGGGTAACCGGCGATGATGGTCGACAGCTTCTGCCCGGCGAT
>PUNN01000251.1 GCA_003552605.1 Phycisphaeraceae bacterium | reverse complement strand
GACGTATCATCGCGACCGATTCGGGGCCGATGATGGGCACCGCACCGACACCCACCACATCCTTTCGGAGAAACCCGGCGGCAGTGACACGCTGCACAGTCTCTGGGTTGAAGCGCGCATTGCCCGGGATGCTGCGCCCGGCCGTTACACCGGCGAGGCGGTGGTCGAAGCCGCCGGAGACCGCCGGACGGTGCCGGTCGAGTTGCACGTGGGCCGATTCAAGATGCCACCGGCCGATCAGACCGTCGCCCACGTGGGCATGCTGCACAACCCCGAGAACACCGCGCGGCGGTACGAGGTCGAGCTGTGGTCCGATGAGCATTTCGAGCTGCTCGGCAAGGTCTTCGATCGCATGGCCTCGATCGGCAACGATGTGCTCTATCTCCCCATGGCCATGGACAACCACCTCGGCAGCAGCGAGACGCTGGTGCGGTGGATCGAGCGCGATGATGGGTACGAGGTCGATCTCGAGGTGCTCGAGCGCTACCTGAAGCTGTTTGATGAACGCTTCGGTCAGCCGGATGTGCTCGGTCTGTATCTGTGGGATGTGATCATGGGCGGGCATCGTGGCAATGGACATGCGAAGGTCACACTGCTTGATCCCGAGACAGGGGAAACATCACGTTACGATGCGCCCTGGTACGGTGAGCAGGGCAGCGAAGCGTTCTGGAAGCCGGCCATCGAGGGTGTGCTTGATGTTGTCGATCAACTCGGCTGGGACCGTGATGGGGTGATGATCTCGAGTGCCCATGATGGAAAGCCGCAGCGCGAGACCCGCGAGTTCTTCGAAGAGATCGCCCCGGATATCCCGTGGAGCAGTGTCTCGCACGCCCGCGGCTACCGGCCGCGCGAGGGTGAGCTGAACGTGGATGGCCTCGAGGTCGAGTACCACGCCTATCCGTGGCAGGCGGATGTACGCGTACCGGAGCGCGGCATCATCGGCGGCTGGGATGGTGAGTTCCTTCAGACCACCCTCGCACGCTTCCACTTTCACAGTTTTTCCGGCACAGGCAGGATTCCGGCTACCTACCGGGCTCTGGTCAGCAACGCCATCAGCGTCAACCGCAGCCGCTCGTTCCGCGGTGTGAGCCGTTTTCAGCTCGACTACTGGCCCGTCCCGAGCGAGGGTGGGGATGGGTTTACACGCCTGCTCAGAATGGGGGGTTGGGTGAACCTGATGCGCAATCACGAGTTCCTGCTGGCGCCCGGGCCCGATGGGCCGGAACCGACCGTGTCTTTTGCCCAATTGCGCGAAGGTGTGCAGGAGACCGAGGCACGCATCGCCATCGAAATGGTGCTGGCCGATGAAGACCTCAAGGCCCTTCTCGATGATGACCTGCTTGACCGGGCGTATGAGGTGATCCGCGAACACGGCGGGCAGGTCCGGGCCGGTTCGAGAGTGTGGCAGGGCTATGTCAGTCTCCCGTGGCGTGAGCACGCCCAACGCCTGTTTGACACCGCTGGCGAGGTGCTCGATGCCACCGGTCGCGAGTCCGGCCGTTGGCAATAGCACCCTTGATGGAATTGCCGGCCTTCATCCTTACTCTTGCCCCCCTGCATCACAGCCCACGGTGACCCGCTACCTTCCCGCATGTTCGGGTGGCCTTTCGGCTGTCGATGGGGTGATGATGGCTGCCTGCCGGCCCGTACGGCCGTTGTCACGGCGGTGGCTGAAGAACAACCCGGCCTCGGCGAAGGTGCATAGTTCACATCGGTCGATCGCCTCGGAAGCGATCCCCGCCTCGCCCAGCGCCGCGACAATGGCACCACCAAGGTCAAGGTGTGGGCGCGGTCCCCACCGGCCACGCACAACCACCCCTGCGCCAAACCGCTGCTCAAACGGGCCGGCCACCTCCTCACCGACCTCGAAGGCATCAACCCCGATGCATGGTCCGATCGCTGCGAGGATGCGTTGCCGCGGCGTGGCGAAACGGTCAGCCATCGCAGTGATGCCATTTTTGATCACGCCCTCCAACACCCCCCGCCAGCCGGCGTGAAGGGCCATCACCGCACTGCCGCGTGAATCGGCCAGCAGGATGGGGGCGCAATCCGCCACCCGGACCATGGGGGCAAGGCCGGGACGATCGGTGATGATGGCATCAGCCTCCGGGGGGGTGCCCAAGGCCTCAGTGGCGATGTGGACGTTGCCGCCGTGAACCTGTCTGGCGGTGATGGGGGTGATGTCGCCCCAGCCCAATGCCTCAAGCAGGCAGGCAAGATTGCGGCGGAGATTCGCTGGACCGTCCATCGGCCCGCTCTGCCCTGCCGGACTCACCACGCTGCCGGCAAGATTCAACCCATCAAACGGCGGCGGGCTGACGCCTCCGCGGCGTGTGGTAAAGGCATGCCTGATACCCCGAGAGGACAGCAGGCTGCTGTGAAGCAAAGTGATGTCGGGGCCGGGCTCATGCTGGATCATCCTGGCAGTCTACCCCTGGCGTGACGGCTGCGTGAGAATCACCAGCGACTGTCCGCGAGGGGCCTTGGGGGCAAGGTCCGAAAAGTCAAGCCCCAATCGAGCCGACTGTCTCCTCAAGGCGGCAACAGCCCGCCCGATAACTTCGACCTTCATGCATTGGGCCGAGCCGGTCATGGCCGCCCGGGGTGTAGCCGATGACCGCTGTTGTGAAACGGTGGCGCTTCGCAGTGCACTGCCGTTGATGGCTTGCGACAGCCGTACGGCCGCGGTGCGGCGCATGATAAGAAGGGAACCAAAGATGAAATCGAATCGCTGGCACGGTCGGCCTCCCGCACACCATCACCGCCCGCTGCACATCTTGAATGCTGTCGCCGCGGCCATCGCCTGCGCGGCCGCACTCACGGGCACCGTCGGGTGCAGCAACGGGGCGCAGATCAACGATGCCTGGGCGTGGGGCTCGACGCAATACGAGGAGCGTGTCGAATCAGCCTGGCTTGCCCGGATGCAGCGCCAGCAGGAGCAGCGGTGGCAGCGCCAGGCCGAGCTCGCGCAGGCCCGGGCCACGAAGGCGGGCCGGACCACGCCCGGGGAGCAGGCCGAAGCCCATGTCGAAGCCGATGCCGATGATCAGGCCGCTTCGGACCCCTTCCCGGCAAATGGCGGCGTCGAAACCCCGTCCCGGGTCCGGTTTACCGACAGCGCGCCTGTGTCCAGCGTGCGGAACACCGGCGCCCCCCCGCTCGGGCTCTATGGCCATGCCAACGGTGTCGAGGCCATCCCCACCGGCGCCCAGGAGGGCGCCGACAACGTGGCGCAGGTGACCTTAACCACGGAAGGCGCTGATTTCGACCCCGCCATCTCGCCCGATGGACGCCAGCTCGCCTTCGCCTCCACCCGCCACCGCCGCACCAGTGATATTTACATCCAGGCCGTCGGCGGTACCACCGTGCGGCAACTGACCAGCACCAATGCCAACGATGTCATGCCTACCTTCAGCCCCGACGGCCGGCACGTGGCCTTCGCCAGTGACCGCGGTGGCAACTGGGATATCTACCTGGTGAGCGTCAACGGCGGCAAAGCCCGTCAACTGACCACCAGCGGGACCCAGGATGTGCATCCCAGCTTCAGCCCCGACGGCCGGCAACTCATCTTCTGCTCGTTCGGCACGCAGTCGGGCCAGTGGGAACTGTGGCTGATCGATGTCGATAATCCCGCCAACCGCCGACACATCGGCTATGGCCTGTTCCCGCGCTGGTCGCCGGTGGACGATCGCATCGTGTTCCAGAAGGCTCGGCAGCGCGGCCAACGGTGGTTCAGCGTCTGGACCATCGAAATCGAAGACAACGAGGCCAGGCGGCCGACGGAAGTGGTCGCGAGCGCCAACGCCGCGGCGATCACCCCCGCCTGGAGCCCCGATGGTGAGCACCTGGTCTTTACGACCGTGCTCGATCCGGAGAACAACGGCGCCGGGCGCGGCCCGCGCGAGGCCGATGTGTGGATCATGGACGTGGAGGGCCGCCACCGCATCAACCTGACCGGTGGGCGCTTCGCCAACGTTCAGCCGATATGGAGTGGTGATGGGACGATCTATTTCGTCTCGAATCGCGGCAGCAATCGCAACGAATCCGTCTGGTCGGTGCGGCCGGGCGATGCGATGCAGCTTGCCCGACCGGACGATGGCGGCGATGGCGACCGGACCGCGATCGTCGGCGATGAGGATGAAGAGCCGTGACTCACTGATGCACCGCCACGCGTTGGGTGGCAGTCGCCTGCGGGCACTGCGAGTTCCCGCCGCGCCTGCCTCGCCTGATCCCGGCCGATCCATGGATGGAAAGCCGAATGATGCGCCCGAAGCTCCCACGCGTTCTCTTGATCCTCACGGTGCTCGCCCTGCCCGGGCCGGTCGGGCCCGCGGCATGTGCAGCGCCGGGCGAGGGCCCCTCGAGTTGGGCCGACCCGTTGATCAGTCCCTACCAGACCGAACGACGGTGGGCGGTAGCGCCATTCAATAACGAAAGCGGGTCGCAACACGCCAACGTGATCCGCATCGCCGACCAGGTCGGCCGCCAGTTCGAGCAGGCCAGCTATATCACGGTCGTGCCGATGAACCGTGTGCTCGAAGCGATGACCGATCTCGAAATGCGCGAGGTCGCCAGCGAAGAGGAGGCGATGAAGTTGATCGACACCCTCGGGGTCGATGGGCTCATCGCCGGTACGGTCACGGCTTTCGATCCGTACGATCCACCCACGCTCGGTGTGGCCGTCGAGCTCTTCACCACCGAACACATCGAGCGTGCCGAGGCGCTCAATCTCCGCCAACTCAGCCGGGCTGCCACCGATGAGGGCGCCTTCTGGGCACAGCTCGGTGTCGATGGTCCGGGTTCCGGCCAGCCGGTCAGCAGCACCAGTGACCATTTCGACGGGGCGGACCCCTATGTCCGACGGGCACTGAAGGCGTATGCCTCCGGCCGCGGCTCGGCAGTCATCCTGCGCGAGTCGCACCGGCCTTACCTGCTCAGCGCTGAACGATTCAGCGAGTTTGTCGCTTATGTCACCGCCCGTCGCCTGCTCCAGCAGGAACGCCGGCGGATCGATCAATGGACCCACTACGCGGCGGAAGCCATCGGTCCGACCGATGATCCGTTGCAGCCGGAGTGATGCCGTGGCAGACGACCCCAACACCCCCCTGCCGCCTGACGATCAGCCTGAAGGTGACGGTAGCCGCGGCCCGGAGCCCACGCCGGAGGATGCCGACAACCTCCGCCCGGCGATCCCGCCGCCGGCCCCCCGGAACGGCTCGCCCGACTCCCTCGGTCCGGCCGGTGCCGCCTCAGGCGAGCCGGAGCAAGGCAAGGACGGTGAGCTGCGCCGCCTCGTGATCGAGCGGGACGGCCATCGTTACGAAATCCGTTATGCTCCCGGCGAAGAACCGCAGGTGCTCGATGGGCTCGCCCGGCTCGTCCAGAGCGGTGCCGGCCAACTGAACTGGTTCGATGCCGCCGTCCTCTCGCACCAGCTAGGCCAGCAACTGAAGCAGCGGCTGAGTCGCTCCCGAAAATCGGCATAGAGCCCTGAAACGGTACCGTAAGCCCCCGGTGCCCCGACTGGCCCCAAACCTCATCGGGTTCGACAGTTCCGGTCGCCCCCGTTTCAGCCCAGCCAATGGCGACCCCGAGCACGATGGCAAGCCAACACAGCCCCGGTCCGAAAAAACCAAACTCCCGAACGTCGCTTGGACGATGGGTAGTGGGAAGGAACCCCGAATATGGCGACTGACAGCTCCCTCATCCGTTCGTTCGTCCAGTACCTGCGCCACGAGAAGCACTTCAGCCCTTACACAGGCCGGTGCTACGAGGCCGACCTCCGCCAGTTCCTCGCTTACCTCGAGAGCGAGCGGGGCGAAAGCGGTGATCAGGCCACACCAGGTGGCGACACCGATCAGGACAGGCAGACCGGCACCGATGATGAACGCGAGCCCGCGGCCCGGCCGCAGGCCGTCATCATGCCATCGCTGACCGTGCCTGAACCGCGAGCGGCGCGGGCCCGCAACCGCTCGACAGAGGATCGGCACGACCACCCTGACTCAGCCGAGGCTACCGGGGAGATCGGCATCGAGGCGACCGCCGCGGACGGCAAGACCTCCGCTGAGATCGATCAGGAGATCACCGGTGCCGGTGCCTTGACCATTCGCGCTTTTCTGACCCACCTCGACAGCTTCGGCTACAGCGCCGCCACCATCGCCCGCAAGATCGCGACGCTCCGCAGCTTCTACAAATGGTTGCAGCGCCATGGCGGCATCGAGCAGAACCCGATGACGCTGATCCGTACACCCAAGCAGGACAAGCGCCTGCCCAAGGCCATCAGCGTCGAACAGGTAGACAAGCTGCTATCAATCCCGGATAACCGCGAACCGCTCGGGGCACGCGACCGCGCGATCCTCGAGACGCTTTACTCGACCGGCGTTCGCGTCAGTGAGCTTGTCGGTCTGAACCGGGCGGACCTCGATCTCGATGAGCAGGTGCTGCGTGTCCGCGGCAAGGGCCGGCGCGAGCGGATCGTGCCGCTTGGCGGTCACGCCATGGCGGCGATCCGCCACTACCTGACCCTGCTTGAACCCGATCCGCGCTACGAGCGACTTCGCCAGCAGGCTGAGGGCAATGATGCCCGCATCCCGCTTTTCATCAACAAGAATGGCGGACGGCTTTCCAGCCGATCGGTGCGGCGAAAGCTCGACAAGTACCTGCTCAGCGCAGGGCTTGATCCGAGCATCAGCCCGCACACGCTCCGGCACAGCTTCGCAACCCACCTGCTCGACAATGGGGCGGACCTCCGCTCGGTCCAGGAACTGCTCGGGCACCAGTCGCTGTCGACCACGCAGATTTACACACACCTGTCGACCATGCGGATGCGCACCGCGTACGATTCGGCCCACCCGCGGGCCGTCTGAGGTAAGCCCCGGGCAGCAAGCGTAGTGCTTCATCACACCTTGATTTTGGGATAGACGCTGGCGAGCTTTGTTCTCGCATCGGCGATCTTCATCTGCCAGTCAACACCCTTCTGCCGGCTGTTCACATCGCTG
>PUNN01000274.1 GCA_003552605.1 Phycisphaeraceae bacterium | reverse complement strand
CTTTTCAAGCAGTGCGGCGGTCTCCTCCACCCGCTGCCGAGCCGGGACGAGCCATTGCTTCGGGCCCGAATGGTCGATCACGGTCTGCCCGATCGCGCAGCGAAGCCGGCGGGCGGCCGCGTGCTCGAGCGCCCGGTGTGTGGCTTTGGGATGGATTGAGCTGAAGCCACAGAACCCCGTGGTGCCGAAGCTGAGCAGTTCATCCAACGTTGTGGCAACCGCGGCTTCGGCCCGTCCCGCCTCGGCCCACTGCTGCTCGGCGGGGAAAATCACCCGTTCGAGCCACGCGAGCAGATCGAGGCCGAAGCCGCCGATGGCCTCGACCTGCGGCAGGTGCAGGTGGGCATCGATGAAGCCCGGGCAGATCAGCCAGCCGGGGCCGCCGAGATTGGCATCGGGAGGCGGCCCGGTGGCTTCGCAACGGTCAACCGCGGCGATGAAACCGTCCTCGATGGTGATCCGGCCCGGCGCAAGCACAACCGTCTCGCCGGTGGCGGCCGGCAGCATCAGCATCCCGGCGAGTGTCGTTGTAGTAGGCGGTGTCATCAGCGCATCCGGAGCCGGTGGGGGCATTGTAATCGGGCATCCTGTCGGGGAAGGTCACGCAGGATCCGCCACAAGATACCTCGGTGGGCTATCATGGCCGCTCTCGCCGCCGCGGTAAGTCCCGGCGGGCGCAAACGAGCTTGTTGCATCAGGAGTGAACCATGAGTCAGCAGCATTTGAACGTCAGTGGTGTGTTACCTCACTTGGCCATTGTGGGGGATCTCGGTCCACCGCGATCCGAGATGGCGATCGCGGCAATGATGCCCTTTGCGGGCCGGCTCTGGATGGTCAACTACGTCTCGCATACGCGGCATACTGGCACCGGCTGCATGCTCATGGAGGTTGATGAGCAACTCAACCGCGTGGACCGGCCCGAGGGCCGTGGCGTGGATGGCACCTACGCCAACCGCATCATCCACCACCCAAGCAACCAGTTGATGATCGGGCCGTTTCTGATCGATGAGCGCCGGCGCGTTCGCGTGGTTGAATCCCTTGTCGACCACCGGCTCGCGGCGTCGATGGAGCACCTGACCGACCCGGAAAACAAGCTGATGGTGCTCGGGATGGAGGGTGAGTTTTTCGAACTGGACCTGGCCACCCTCGAGACCCGTCAGCTTTTCGACCTGTGCAAGGAACTGTCCCTGCCGGAAGACGCCCGGCCGCACTTCAAGGCCGGGTTCACCGCCCACGGCCGCGTGATCGTGGCCAACAACAGCTACGAGCAGGCCGAGTACCGCGGCGAACGTGCGGCGGGGCGGCTGGCTGAATGGGATGGCAGCAAGTGGACGGTGCTATCCGATGCCTCCTTCTACGAAGTCCACGGCCGCAAGCGGCTGGGCGCGACGATCTATGCCACCGGCTGGGATCGGCGCTCGGCAATCCTCATGGCATTGGTGGGGGATGACAAGGGCCGCTCCTGGCAGCGATACCGCCTGCCCAAGGGCACGGTCAACCTCGAGCATGCCTGGCAGACCGAATGGCCGCGCATCCGCGAGATCGAGCACGAGCGCTACCTGATGGACTGCCAGGGCATCTTCTACGAGCTTTCACCGCATGCCTGGGGCGGGCGTGTGCACGGCGTGAAGCCAATCTCGAACCACCTGTGGATCGTGCCCGACTTCTGCAATTTCCGAGGTATGCTCGTGGTCGGTTCCGACCAGACCACCCCCTCGCGTAACGACAACGTGCTCGGGGCCGAGCCCGAGTCGGGCGTGTGGATCGGCAAGACCGATGACCTGTGGCGCTTTGGCAAGCCGAGCGGCTGGGGTGGGCCGTGGCTCGATACACCCGTGAAGGCGGGGGAGCCGAGTGACCCGTACCTGGTGACCGGCTTCGAACACAAGTGCGTGCAGCTTGCCTGCGATGATGCAACGGGGCCGGTCAACATCGGCATCGAACTCGACGCCACGGGCAACGGGCGCTTTGCCCGATGCGCCACTGTCGAGGTGCCCGATGGTGAATCGATCCACTGGGTGTTCCCGACAGGGCTCAGCGGCCACTGGGTGCGCTTCGTGGCCGATCGTGACTGCACTGCCACGGCTTACTTGACCTATACCTGAGCCGAGCCGTACCGACGGCGCTGATCAAGCAACTGCACATGCCGCATGCACTCTACCGCAACCCGGCTGTTGAGCTTCGACCTTCGGCCATTCACGGCATGGGCGTGTTTGCGGGGCAGGCCATCAGCGCCGGGACCATCATCGAGCAATGCCACGCCCTGCCAATCGAGCAGGGGTGGGAGCGCATCGACACGGTGCTCAATCACTACCTGTTCGCATGGCCATGGGATGGGGATGGCCGGGCGGTGGTGTTCGGCCTCGCCTCGGTATTCAATCATGGCCGGCCGCCGAACGCGGCGTGGAAGACGGTGCTCGAAAGCACCCGGGTTGACTTCTACACGCTGTGCGATGTGATGGCGGGTAAGGAACTGCTGATTGATTACGGGGATGAATACTGGCAGCAGGCCGCCGTTTACAGCCCACCTCAAGGCGCTACCGAGCGATCCATTCTGCCCATCCGTCTGGTCAATCGGTAATTCGTTCCCGTTCCACCCGCATCGTGATTCACGAGGGTCGCGGGAAGGCGTTCTCGAAGTCGAAGCCGGCCTGTTCGCACTCCTGCCGCAGGCGGTCGGCGATGCGTGGGTAGACGGCCGATCGCAACTCGTGGGGGGCATGCCGCCATGCACGCATCCGGTCGCGAAGCGGGACGAACCCGCGGATGGGGTCGGCGCCGGCCATGAAACGAAGAAAAGCGTTTGCTTCCAATTCGTCCAGGGGTGGGAGGTGTTGCCTGGGCTGAGGGGCGGCGATGTCGCCGCGACGGCCTTCCTGCCACTGCTGTCGCGCCCACGAGGCAAACTCGCGTCGCTGGCGATAGTGGCCGGGATCGGCCACGGCCAGGCCATCACGGAACGCACGCATCAACTGGTTCTGGATGAAAGCTTGTGCCCGGTCCTGTGTTTCGAGGTTCTGCACGAGCTCTTCGGTGGCGAGTTGCTGAAGTGACCGCTGGTAGCGACCTGAGCGGACGTTGTGCGGCTTGTCGCCGTAGAGTTCGCGTGCCCGGTCGAAGTATCGCCGCGCTTCGCCCCAGTCACCGGCAGCGAAATACATCCACACCGCGTCCAGAAGGATGTTCTCGTGGCCGGATTCGTAAGCCTCGGGGCTGCCGGGCACGTCTTCGCGCGAGACCACCTCGATCGCAAACTGCATCGTTCGGTCGTAGCCCTCGAAGAAACGGAGGTCCGGCCCGCGGGTCAGCCACGCTTCAGCCACCATCGGGTCAAGGTCAGCGATCGCCGGCTGCGCCTCGGGGCCCTCACCCACCATCTCGACCGTGATGGCATCGCCCTCCCACTCCTCGGGTGCGCGCAGAGTCGGATCGAAGTTGATCGTACCGTTGAACGCCAGCGACTGCATGGCATGAATGGCGTTACGGTAGAGATTGACCATGTCCTCGCGTGACTCACGGCCGGCTTCACGCACGGCGATCGCACCCTTGAGCGTCCAGTAGAGGCCGTGCGAGGCGGGGTGACGCCAGTCGAGTGGACCGTAGCCGACCAGTTCCGGCGTATCATCATCACCGGCCATGATCTGGTACATCAACTCGACATCCATGTTGTACCTCTCGGTGATGACGGCGCGGCGAAAGTGGTTCTCGAGAGCCTCGAGCGCGGCGATCTTCTCCGGTTGCTCTTCATCGAGGTAGCGGTCGACAAGTTCCACCAGGGGATCGTCCGGCCGGGGCAGACGTTCCATGTCGAAGCGCCGGGCCATTTGCTCTGGCTCATCGACAAAAGCCTGCATTGCCAGCGAATCGAGCACCATCCGCGCGCGGGCGATATGCCGAAGCGCCCGCTCATTGTCCTCGCCCGGGCGATAGTCCAACTCCCTCAGTTCGCGCAGCAGGGGCTCGACCTCCGGCACCTGCTCGCGCAGTGTGCTCAGCCGCTGCGGGGCATCCACGATCTCACGAAATCGCGACAGCGTATCTTGCGTGCTCTCACCAGGCACCGGGGCGCCGACGATCTCCTGCCACTCCAGGGCCAGGCGCCGTTTGTAGTACCAGTGCATGTCATCGCTGTACTGTTCGATCTTGTGCAGGAATATCCATGCAAGTTCACGGTACAACCGGCCGGACCGCGGGTTCATGGGAATGCCGTGATCCCGAAGCAGGCTCACCCCGCTGTTGACCCAGAACCAGCGGTCCTGCGGAGTGTGGGTCTCGACGGAGATGTTGTACGCCATGTTCCAGGCGTTGAAGACCCACACCTGCTCGAAGCCGGGTTGGAGCATCGAAATCCACTGCGACCACTGATTGGCCTCGGCGTACTGCCCGGCATCCTGAAGCCGTGTGGCCCTGTCCCAGAGATACATCACCGCCGCGGCGCGGACCGGGCCACCGACCGTGGAGGCCAGCGTGACGGCCGGCGGGGCGCGGTGGGCATCGACGGTCGGCTGAAGGCCGAGTTGAAGCCGGTCGTAATCCCGGGCGGTCGTCTGACCAAGCCACCCACCGGCGCCAAGCAGGGCCACGGTCAGCAACAGGCACACCAATGTGATGATATGATTCCGGTTCATCGCATTTTCACTTCCGGATCGTATCCGCGGGGCCCCGGGCCGTCCCGATGGCTCCACGGGTGCGGTGTCGCAGCGTTTCACGCACGCTGCAAAGACCGCAGTCTCAGGCGACCGTGATGCGCGCCAACTCACGACGGCCAAAGGCAAACAGGGCGATCACGGCACACACCCCGCCCCAGATCAGCCAGAGCCACAGGGCTGCCTCAGCGACACCCATCGTACTGACCAAACGGCCGGACGAGACCTCGCCAATGGGGCTGAAAGCACCCAGCGATGGCATCACCGTGGCAACAAACTTGCCCATTAATGTTATGACCATTCGCACCACGAGGTTCAACCCCTCGCCCGCGGCGACATTGGCGAACGTCTCAGCGATCATCCCAAGGCTCTCGGTGAACCAGCCGGTGAAGTCATCGCGCAACCCCGGCAATGGCTGGGGGTAATAACGCAGAGCCTCATTCAGGTACTCCCGGGCCATCCCCGCCGCGGCGACCAGCCCGCTGAGCAGCAGGGCGACCTGGAAGCTGAGAAAACTCGCCGACATCAGGGCAATTGCCGCGAGAAGCCCCATTTGAAGCCACAGGATGACCATCGCGCGGGCAAGGTTGCCCTCGAAGCTGCCGGCGGGGCTGAGCAGGACCATCCCCTCCCCCGGGTCGAAACGCAGGTCGCCGAAGGCCTGCGGGCCGTAGGTCGGCGAGATATTGAGCAGTTCCACCTCAAGCCTGCCGCCCTCGCTGATGCGCTCGGCAGGGATAAAGAACTCTCGATAGGCATCATCCTTGGTCTGGATTACCGGCGTGGTCATGCCCCGCGGCGCACCGGGGGCCTGCACGAGGTAGGGCCGGTCGTTGATCCGCATCTCGAAGGCGACCGAATCATCATCGGCCTGCGGTACCTGTGACCGCCGCGGCTTCATCCGCAGGTAGACCGACTCGCCGCGCTCCCGTGCCCTTTCAAGGCCGGTGAAGATGAAGGTCTCACGGTTCTGCGGGCCAATGGTGTGCCAGGCGGTGATGGCCGACTGCCGCGCCTCTTCCCGGTCACGTTCGGTGAGCGGGCCCTCACCGCGCGCCTCGCGTTCGCGGCGGCGCTGTTCCAGGATGCGCTCGACCTGCTGCTCGATCCGCTCGGGGCTTCGTGGTTCCGGCAGCACCTCCTTACGGGCGGTCAACACCTCCCTCCGTGCCTGCTCGTACGCAGCGGCATCACCGTCATGTCGGTGCATGGTCGCCTCGGCCAGCACCCAGATGGCCAGCCCACTGACCGCCACCAGCACCGCGCTGAGCACGACCAGCCCCAACCACTTGCCGGCGAGATATGCCGGGCGGCTGACCGGCTTGGTCATGGTCAGGAAAATATGCTTCTGATCCATGTCACGGCCGATGGTCGAGCAGCCGAGCAGCAGCATCAGCACGCCGAGGAGCATGCTCATCCACATCAGCGAGCTTGTCAGCAGGCGTGTGATCTGGAAATCGAGCCGGTCATCGGCCGGCACGCGAACAAGCTCGACGAGGATGATGGCGAGGGCGACGATGATGATCAGCCCCACCCGCATGCGGATGGCCTCATCCATGACCGTGCGGGCGATGCCGATGACGGGGTTGGCCCCGATCAGGAGCGTGCGTGCCAACCACAGAGCCATGGCGTAAGCGGCCAGCAGCCCCGCAGCGCCGAGCACCAGCAGGCCGAGGTCCTGCCTTTCGATCAGGGTGAGAAACCATGCAATGGTGGCGGCATAGCAACCGCCGAACAGGACCATCGCCCCGAGGCGCAGGGTCCGATGCTCGGCCACGGCCCACCAGATGATCGTCAGTTCCAGGACGGTGCCGCCGACGAGCACGAGTGTGGCGGCGGGGGTGAAGTCCATGAAAAAGAGCGCCCCCGCGCCAAGCACCTTCGCGCCGTAGATCAGTGCGAAGTTGGTCCACCACGCCGGCCACTCGGGCCGGGCATAGGAAAAGATGGCCCCGGCAGCCATGAGCCAGGCCGCCGCGGCGACGGTGATCCCGACGATCTCGGCGATGGCCGCATGCCCTTCGAAATAGAGCATGCCCATGGCCACGAGTGTCACAAAGACCGTGGCACCGAGGGTTGCAAGCCACCATTTCCAAGCGTTGCTCGCCACGCGGGCATGCTCCGGTCAAGTCAAGGCGAGGGCCACGCGCCCCGTTGGCGGGGCGCGGGTGTGGCACGGTCAGGACCGCCCATCCGTGCCCCGGTCGCGGTCACGGGACGAAGGCGGCGGCGCGGCATCATCGAGGAAACGGCCGAACCCCTCATCCGGGGCTTCCTGCTCAGGCGATTGCTCGGGCGGTTCAGGTGGCTTGAGTTCCTCATCCCCTTCGACGATGGGGTCGACATCGCCCATGAACGGCTGCGGATCGATGCCACCGTCGTACTCGGGCACCTGATCATAGAGCGAGGAAAGCCGCGCCGAGCGTTTTGCATCATCATG
>PUNN01000515.1 GCA_003552605.1 Phycisphaeraceae bacterium | reverse complement strand
TCTCCCGAGGGGAGAGGGAGAAAAATGCCCGCGGCGCATGTCATGCACCCTTCGCTCAAGGTAGGCCTCACAGTAGGTTGCAGGATCGCGCTCAAACGCCACAATAGGACCGTACACGCTCATGATCGGTCATGGGCGTGACAGCCACGGCCCCGCAGTTCACCCCATCCCCAAGACACATTGGAACCGTAGATGACCTCAAAATCCCAGAAGAAGCTGCGCATCGCTTTCATCGGCGCCGGCGGCATTGCCGGCACACACATGAATCACCTCAGCAAGATGAACGACATCGAGATCGTCGGCTTCGCCGATGTCGACACCGACAGCATGGCCAGGCGGGCCGAGCAGTTCGGCGTCGAGGCCGATGCCTGCTTTACCGACTGGAAGCAGATGCTTCGCAAGATCAAGCCCGATGCGGTCAGCATCTGCACGCCCAACAAGCTGCACATGAACCCGACGATCGATGCGCTCAAGGCCGGCGCGGATGTGCTCGTGGAAAAACCCATGGCCGCCACCGCCGCCGATGCGAAGAAAATGGTCAACGCCGCCACGCAGACCGGCCGGAAGCTGGTCATCGGCTTTCAGTACCGTCACTCGCCCAAAACGGCGTTCCTTCGCCGGTCGGTGGATGAAGGGCGCTTTGGCAACGTGCTTTACGGGCGAGTGCAGGCGCTGCGCCGTCGTGGCATCCCCAACTGGGGTGTGTTCTACTCCAAGGCCGCACAGGGCGGTGGCCCGCTGATCGACATCGGCGTGCATGTGCTCGAGATGGCCCACTACACCATGGGCGCCCCGCGGCCGGTGGCCGCCTCGGGCACGACCTTCACCTACCTGGGCAACCGTGACTCTGATGCCGTCGAGTGTCCGTGGAAGGGCTGGAACTGGAAGGAACTGGACATCGAGGACCTTGCCATCGGGCAGATCCGCTTTGAAAATGGCGCCGTGCTGACGGTGGAATCGAGCTTCGCCGCGCATATCGAGAAGAACCTGTGGACCTTCGAGCTGATGGGTGAGGATGCCGGCGGCCGCTGGGAACCACCGGGCATCTTCACCGACCAGGGCGGCCACATGGTCAACCTCGAGCCGCACTGGCTGCCGCCGGACGGCTTTCAGGACAACTTCTTCCGCAAGATGCGGAACTTCGTCGACCACTGTCTTTACGATGAACCCACCCTCAGCCCGGCCGAACATGGCCTCGCAGTACAGCAGATGCTCGATGCGCTCTACAACTCCGCGGCCAAAGGCGGCAAAGAAGTCGCCATCCGCTGACCCACGCTGCTCGAGCAGCGCGATACACTCACCGCACCATGGCACAGAAGCTGCGAATCCACACGTTCACGCTCGGCGATTTCCAGACCAACTGTTTCGTGGTGCGCCTTGACGGTGAGCCCGCCTGCTGGATCATCGATGCCGGGTTCAATCCCGGCTCAATGCTCACGTTCATCGAGCGCGAGAGCCTGACCCCACAGGCTCTCATCCTCACCCACGCGCACTGCGACCATATCGCCGGCGCGGAGCAGGTCCATGCGCGGTGGCCGCAGCTTCCGGTCATGATCCACCGCTCGGAAGCCACGTTTCTGCGAGACCCGATGCTGAATCTTTCGGCACTGCTCGGCGATCCCATCGAAGCGCCCGGCGCCACCGATTACCTCCAGCACGGCAGTGTGCTCGAACTCGGGGTCATCGCTTTCGAGGTTCGCCACACACCCGGCCACAGCCCCGGCGGCGTGACGCTCTACTGTGAGAAAGCGGGCGTGGCGATCGTCGGCGATACGCTTTTCGCCGGGTCGATCGGCCGCTACGACTTTCCCACCAGCGATGGTCAGCAGTTGATCGCCAGCATTCGCGAGCAACTGCTCACCCTTCCCGATGAGACCGTGATCCATCCCGGCCACGGCCCGGCCAGCACCATCGGGCAGGAGCGGCGTGAAAACCCGTTCCTTCAATGAACAGCAACACCGCCACGATGCGCCTTTGCAGCACCATTGCCCCGCACAGCCACATTTACAACCCGTAGACCTCGCCAAGGCGGGATTCGAGGTGATCCAGCAGTGGCTCGGGGCGCAGGCCGCTGCCAGTGATGTGCCTGCACAGGTCTTCACTCAGGTAGCGCCTGCCTTGACTGTAGATGCGGTCGGTCAGCCATTGTCGCAGCGGGGTGAAGTCGCCACGGGTGAACATGTCATCGACATCACCAAGCTCTGACTGTGCCTGCTCGAAGAACTGCGCGGCGTAGAGGTTCCCCATCGTGTAGGTCGGGAAATAGCCCATCGCGCCGAGCGACCAGTGCACATCCTGCATGCAGCCATCGGCATCGCCGGGCACCTCGACTCCAAGGTCATTAAGGTATGCCTCGTTCCACGCCGCCGGCAGATCATCCACCCCCAGGTCCCCCGCGAGCAGGCGGCGCTCGAGCTCGAAGCGGATCATGATGTGCAGGTTGTAGGTCGTCTCATCGGCCTCGATGCGGATCAGCCCCGGCTCCACGCGGTTCATCGAAGCCCAGGCATCTTCGGGACCGAGGTCGCTGAACGCCTCGCCGAAATACTCATCCATCAGCGGCCGGCACCACTGCCAGAACGAGCGCCGCCGGCCCACGAAGTTCTCCCACAGCCGGCTCTGGCTTTCGTGGATCGACAGCCCCACTGCACGGCCGAACGGCTCGCCCACGTGCTCGGCAGGCAGTGACTGGTTATAGATGCCGTGGCCGGTTTCATGCATCGTCGAACCGAGTGAATCACCGAGCTTGTCCGTGGTGAAGCGGGTGGTCATGCGCACATCATCACGATGCGTCCCGCCGCAGAACGGGTGAGCCGAGACATCCAGCCGGCCACGGTTGAAATCGAAGCCGATCCGCTCGGCCACGTTGCGGACGAATCGCTGCTGAGCATCGATGGGCAGCGACCGGCCGTTGATGTGGTCGGGCACCTGCCGACCCGTCTGATGCACGCGCTGAATCAGTGTGACCAGCCGCGGCCGCAACGGATTGAACACCGCCTCCACCCCCTTCGCCGTCATGCCCGGCTCGAATCCCTCAGCAAGCGCATCCCATCGCTCGCCGCCCTCGGGCCAGCCGAAGCACTCGGCCTTGCGATTAAGCAACTCGATCAGCCGCTTCAGGTGCGGCTTGAACCGGCTGTAATCCCCCGCCCTTCGCGCTGCGGCCCACTCGTGACGGGCCACGCTCGAAACGCGGCTGAACTCCGCCACCAGGGATGATGGCAGCTTCAACGCCCGGTCATAGTCGCGGCGAAGCTCACGCAGGTTCACCGCCGTCGGCGTCAGCGGATCGGCCACAAGCTCCGGCTCATCCTCGCACGCCGCGATCAATGTCCCCATCCGCGGCGAGGTGAACCGCTCGTGCCGCAACCGCGAAAGAAGCGATGTCTGCTTCGAGCGATAAGGCACGCCCGCGGCGGGCATCATGGTTTCCTGGTCCCAGCTCAACAGGCCGGCCGTGCTGCCGATCAAGTCGATTTCCCGAACCTCGGCCATCAACGTTTCATAGGACGAAGCAGTCATGAAGCCTTTTGTAGCAGGCGGCAGCCCGACCGGCAAAGCGCAAACCCCGCCGCGAAGGTCGGAGGGCGCATGACGCGTGTTGCGGGGTCCTTTTGTAGTCAGAGACGGTTGGGTGGCATGGTCAGCGGCTTCCGGGGGCGTCTGCAGCCGATGGCCATGCGGCCCGAGGGTTCAGGACGCCCCGAGCGCCTTGCAGCCTCGCATGGCCATCGGCCGCGGACGGCCGCTGACCATGCCACCCCCCTTACTTTTGGTAATGGAGGATCCGCGAGGCGTGTCATGCGCCCAAGGTCGGAGGGCGCATGACACGTATCGCGGCTGGCGGCCCCAGCGTCCCCCCCCTCTACGCTCCGGGGGTGGGAGAGGGAGAAGAGCCTTACGCAGCGCGTGTCATGCACCCATGCCAATGACTTGCTCCCGTTTTCCATTGCATCCGGCAGAACCGGCATGTAGACTCCGAACATCAGCATCACATGGAGTCTGCAATGGCATCTGCGAACCTGATTTTCATCTTCACCGATCAACAGCGTGCCGACACGATCCACAGTCCCGATGTACGCATGCCGCATCTCGACCGCCTCGCCGGGGAGAGTTGCCATTTTACAGATGCGCTTTGCAGTCAGCCGGTCTGCACGCCCAGCCGGGCAACGATCATGACCGGGCTTTACCCCCATGCCACCGGGGCAACGATGAACAACAAACGCCTTGACCCGCAGGTGCCGTGCCTGCCGGAATTGCTCCCTTCCGCGATGAGGCAGCGGTACACCACGGCGTACATGGGCAAATGGCACCTCGGAGATGAGATATTTGCCCAGCACGGCTTCGACCACTGGGTCAGCTTCGAGGACCATTACGAGCACGGCTACAGCCCCGGCCGCGACCCCCAGGCCCGCTCGGATTATCACCACTGGCTGTGCCGGCATGGTTTTCTTCCGCAAGATCACGGCAAGTTTACGCGCGACCGGGCGGCGACATTGCCCGAACCTTACACCAAGCCGCGTTTTCTCACCGGGCAGGCCTGTCGTTTCATTCAGGAACACGCCCACGATCCTTTCATTCTGTACTTGAACTTCCTCGAGCCGCACATGCCCTTTTTCGGCCCGCGTACGGCCGAGTACGATCCGGACACGCTTCGGCTTCCGGCGAACTTTGACCACATGCCCGGCGATGACACGCCGCTGATGGTGCGCCTGACGATGCAGCGGAAGCTGCGCAGTGGATTCGAGTGGTATGACCTCGGCAAGGAAGCCGGCTGGCGGCAGATGACCGCCGCGTACCGCGGGCTGTGCACGCTCATCGATGACCAGCTCGGCCGCATCTACGATGCCATCGAGCAGGCGGGCATCGCGGACCGGACGATCCTGGTGTTCACCAGCGATCATGGGGAGATGATGGGCTCACACCGGATGATGGGTAAACGGGTGATGTACCAGGAGTCGGTGCGCATCCCCTGCACCCTCCGGCTGCCGGGGCAGCAGCGTGGCTGCCGGGTGGATGGCCCATTCAGCCTCGTGAACCTCGTGCCGACCCTGCTCGATCTGCTCGGCGCGCCCGCCCCCGACCACCTGCACGGGCGGAGCCTGGCCGGCGACCTTGACGGTTCAGAGTCAGTGAATCTCGATGAGGATGTGCTTGTGCAATGGAATGGCCTCGATGAGCAGGAACAGGCGGCGCTGCGCGAACGGGAATATCCGGAGTGGGAACTTGCCCTCGCCGGTTCGGCTGACCGGATCGTTGATGCCGCGCACGAATCCGTGCGGACGCTGTTCACGCCCGAGGGAAAGCGTTTCAGCTACAGCCCCATCCTCGGCGACCACGAACTATACGACCTCCGCGCCGACCCGGAGGAACGGACCAACCTCGCCGCGAACCTCACCGCCCCCGCCCGCCACGCGGAGATCGACGACTATCTCAGGCGCCTCCGCGTAATCCAGCAGCGCATCGACGATCCGGCCATCGTGCCCTCAACACTTCCCTCAAGCTGAGTGGTCCGGGTCGCCGGTGATGCCGTGCTCTTACAAGGCAAAGACCGATGGAAGATGAACGGCAGGCAGCATCCGATGTGATGCGCGGCCCGAATACCCCGCCGCCCATGGCCGTCGGCTGCGGCCACCCCCGCCCCCCGGCCCCCCCCGGAAGCCGCTGGCCATGCCACCCTGTTTCGCAGCTACATGTGTTTGCCATGGGCGCATGGCACGCGCCGCGGCGGGCAACCCGGGGGCTGGCTACAAGAGGATTCGCGTGAAGTGTCAGGCACCCGTTTGCCCTGAGCCCTGCCCTGGCCCGCTGGACAGGCCGGGCGCAGCCGCTAATATGCCCGCTCTGGCCGCGTGTAGCAGTCCGATAAGGTTTGGGGCCGAAAGCGGCCCGCATTGGCTGGAGGTGGCATGGAATCCCTCCAGCGGACGTGGTCACTGGTCGATCATCAGGCAGGCATACCCTTCAGTCCCCCGCCTGAGCCCGCGGCCAACTACCCCCCTACCCCGCCGCCCGCGATGCGCGCGGGCCGCCCCGGACAAGCATGAGGATCACCGCCATGACCGAGCAGAAAGCGACCAACATTACCTGGCACGAGGGCGAAGTCACTCGCCAGCAGCGGCAGCAGAGCCTTGGCCAGAAAGGCGCCACCCTGTGGATGACCGGCCTGTCGGCCAGTGGCAAGTCGACCATCGCCGTGGTGCTCGAGCAGGCGCTGCTCGCTCAGGGCCGCCACGCCTACCGGCTGGACGGCGACAATATCCGCCATGGGCTGAACAGGAACCTCGGCTTCTCCGCCGAGGACCGGGCCGAGAACATCCGCCGCATCGGCGAGGTGGCCAAACTGTTCGCTGACGCCGGCATCCTGACCATCACCAGTTTCATCAGCCCGTACCGGGCCGACCGCGACATGGTGCGCAAGCTGCACGAAGAGGCCGGCCTGCCGTTTCTCGAGATCTACGTCGAGTGTCCGCTTGATGAGGCGGAAAAGCGCGACCCCAAGGGGCTTTACCAGAAGGCCCGAGCCGGCCAGATCAAGGGTTTCACCGGCATCGATGACCCTTACGAGGCCCCGGAGCAGCCCGAGATCATCCTCCCGACCCACGAACTGACCGTCGAGCAGAGCGCCCAGCGCATTTTCGATCTGATCGAGCAGCAGGGCCTGCTGAAGGCCTGAGCGGACGGCACTGCCTCCCCCGGTAACCGATTGCTTCTCAATCCGCGTTTTCGTGGAGCACGGCGAAGAAGGCGCTGCCGCCTTCGCCCCGATCCTGAATCGCCCGGTGGTGGGTGAAGGAAGGCTCATCGCCACTGTCGCCGCCGATGCGGCCGGCGACGATGATGCGGCTCGTGCCATTGACATTGCGGATGTCGGCAGCCTTGGTGCGGCCGCCGGGGTCGAGGCGGGTCATGATCGGGCGGTCATCCATCTGCGGGCTCAGCAGCAGCACATAGGCCCCGCCGGTGTATCCGCCACTGTCAGGCGGTGTGAACTCGAGTGGCAGACCCGAGGCCGCGCTGCCACCGGCGAGCAGCCGTCCCTGCTCGTCCGCGGCGAGGGCCCCGCCGACCATGCGGACGGCGTTGGTGCGGCCCGATTCGAGCCGG
>PUNN01000520.1 GCA_003552605.1 Phycisphaeraceae bacterium | reverse complement strand
TATCGACGGCCCGCCGATGACGTGGGGGCAGGTGATCCAGCTATACGATGGCACCACCGACCGCACCCGCCGCCTCGATGAGCCCGGCTGGTACCCGCTGTTTGCCAACGCCGCCGGGTGGGACGGCCCGATCCAGCCCGGCGCCCGCATCCCCGATTACAGCCGGATTCGCGATGACCCCGAGCGCTACCGGGGCCACCTGTTTCTCATTGAAGGATACTTCATCCGCGCCGAGCCGTTCGATGCCTTCCACCGCGTGGGTGACCATCTCGACAACGTCGAGGAATGGGTGATCCGGCTCCACGATGATCCCCGTCACCGCGATACGGTCATCGTCTACCTCGTCGACCCACCCGAGCAGGCGCCACCGGACATGGAGCCCGTGCGCCTCTCCGCCCGGTTCTACAAGATTCTCGAGAGCGTAGATGAGAATGTGGAGGGCCAGCCCCGTGCGTACTATCCCGTCTTCGTTGGCCATTCGGTGGCAGTTGGTGGCGACCGCGGCGCCGGGGGCGTGGGGACGATGAGTACGGGCAACCTCGCCACGGCGATCGTGGTGCTGCTGCTCGCGGCGGCGGCACTGATTTTCTTCGCCCGCCGCGCTATGAAGATGTCGCTCACCCCCACCCCACTGCCCACCCGTACGCTCCGCGAGGACCGTAGCGAGCGACCGGACGACACCGCCGCGAACTCCTCCGAGGATGAAGGCCCGCCGTTGCCGGAAGACCCCGTCGAGGCGCTGCGCGAAATGGAGCGGCGGCGGGGGGCCGAGTCATCGTGACTCGCCGGCACCGAGCCGCCGCGTCATCAGCACGCAGGCCCCCTCGAGGCCGGCGAACGGTCGCCTGCCCTGGAACTCGAAATCGCCATAACTGATCTCACCCGCCGGTTTGAAACCGCATCTCTCGTGGCAGCGCACGGAAGCCGGGCTCGAACACTCGGCCACCATGACCTTGAACCCCATCCCCGCCGCCCGCACCGCCGCGGCCTCGATCAGTGAACTACCCAGACCAAGGCGCCGCCAAGCGGGCAGTGTGCCAAGCAGGCCGATATGACAGATTTCTCCGACCTGCGGCAGGGCCGGGGCGAAAAGCGGCTTGCGGAGCTGTTCAAGCATGACATGGGCCGGGGCATAACGTTCGTAGAATCCCGCCGGGGCCTCGGCCAGCACCTCCTCCACCCCCGAATCGGCGAGGTCATCGCAGAAAATGAAGCCGGCGATGCGGCCATCGGTATCACCGCGGGCAAAGAGGCTCATTCCCTTCGCGAAGTTGTACGCAGCCATGCGGCATGTCAGCGGCTCCACCTCGGCACGGTCGAGGCCGAGCGACCGCGTGATCGGCTCCTCGTGGAGGAACACATCGAGGTAAACATCCCTCGCCTCATCGATATCCCCCGGCATTGCCACGCTAACATGCCACATCACGCACACTCCCGATCACTCATGCCCCCGCAAAGCCGCCGCACTCACAGCCCGCCCCCGGGGCCTCACATGCCTCAGGGCAAACGCGTGTAGCTGCGACACAGGGTGGCATGGTCAGCGGCTTCCGGGGGTCCGCAGCCGATGGCCATGACGGCCCGCGGCCAGGGGTTCGCCGCATGACCATCAGCCGCCCCAAGGACCCCCCGGAACCCCGGAAATACGGCTGCTGACACAGCCAGCCAAGCTACATGCGTTTGCCCTGTCACACGCCTTCCCGCTCACCGACAACCACGGGTTTGGCGGTAGCTTCGGTGCCGGCGGGTGTATCCATCACATCATAATCGAGTTCGCGAAGCTGCTGCTTCAAGGCATCCGCCGTGGCGTAGTCCTTCTGCCTGCGTGCTTCGTTGATGGCTTGCAGTTTTTCATTGAGTTGTTCGGCAGGCAGTGAACCTTCGGCGAGAAGGTCACGCTCACCGAGCGCGGGCGTGTGCAGGATGCCGAGCACGGAATCGACCTGTTGCAGCACCGCCAGGTTCACCCGCGCCTTGCCCGACCGCTGCTTGAGCCACTCAAAGACCGCGGCGAGGGCCGCGCTGATATTCAGATCATCCGCAAGCGCTTCAGTGAACCGCTTCAACACCGGATGGGACAGGTCGACCTTGTCATCGGCCTGCCCGCCGGCGGCCGCCGACCAGGTGCGTTCAGCACGGCGGAGGTCGTTGACCGCCCAGGCCGCATCCTGCACGCCCTTGACCGTGAAGTCCATGTTCGTGCGGTAATGACCGCGAAGCAACGCGAACCGCAGGATGGCCGGGTGAACCGGCCGGCCGGTGCACCGCCCTTCGAGCACATCGCGAACGGTAAAGAAATTGCCCCGGCGCTTGGACATCTTCTCACCTTCCACGAGGAGGAAGCGCGTATGCAGCCAGTAGCGCGCAAAGCGGTCCTCGCCAGTGGCCCCGCAGCTCTGCGCGATCTCGCACTCGTGGTGGGGGAAGATGTTGTCCTCGCCGCCGGTGTGGATGTCGATGACCTCGCGGCCGAGCTTTTCCATGGCCATCGTCGAGCACTCGATGTGCCAGCCCGGATAGCCCTCCCCCCACGGGCTCGGCCACTTCATGATGTGGGTCGGGTCCGGCTTCCACAGAAGGAAGTCGGCGGGATGGCGTTTGGCGGCCTGCTGCTCGGCACTGATGCGCCCGCCCGCCCCGCCGCGGATCTGATCAAGCGTGTTGCCGCTGAGCCGGCCGTAGTCGGGGAAGGATTCCACCGCGTAGTAGACCGCACCATCGGCCCCGATGTAGGCATGACCCTGCTCGAGCAGGCGCTCGATCATCTTCTGCATCTGCGGCACATACCGGGTCGCCCGCGGCATGGCCGAGCGCTGCGGATCATCATCGTAAGCATCGGCCACACGAAGGTTCAGCAGCCTCGCATCTTCGACAAAGGCCCGGGTATAAAACTCGGCCACCTGGTAAGGATCATCCGGATCGGCAATGGTCTCGACATCCCCCGGCAGCGTGCCCGCCTTCTTCGCCTCCTTCAACCGCCGCGCCGCAGCGGCCATCTTGTCCTCGCCGGCGCCATCGGCCACGGCATCGTCGGTCATGTGCCCGACATCGGTGATATTCATCACCTGCGAGACCTCGTAACCGACAAGCTCGAGAAACCGCCGCAACATGTCGGCA
The DNA here is from genome assembly GCA_003552605.1 of Phycisphaeraceae bacterium. Taxonomy (GTDB): domain Bacteria; phylum Planctomycetota; class Phycisphaerae; order Phycisphaerales; family Phycisphaeraceae; genus B1Sed10-187. Next base: position 4,010 of record PUNN01000520.1, on the reverse strand, counting down.
AAGAGAAAGGCACGGAAGTTGCCGATGTGGGCGAAGTCGTAGACCGTCGGCCCACAGTTGTACATCAGCACCCGGGGCGGCTCGAGCGGCTCGAAGGGCTCCACCTGGTGCGTGAGCGTGTTGTAAAAGCGGATCGTCGGCGGCATGGTCACTGCCCGGGAAGCGCGGCGGGTACGGAACTCAACTCACTGCAAAAGCCCATCATACCGCAACGTCCGAGTTCGTTCATCAACATGACCGCCACCGCCGCAGCCAACGCAAATGCCCCGCGCCACGCAGCAAAGCTGCAGTGGACAGGAATGCCGCCCCCCCTGCCTGAGGGGCATTGATGCCACAGGGCATGTCACAGCGCCGGGCGCGAAGGCGTACCACCGTGCGCTCCACTGCGCTTCCCCGCCTCCCCGGCCCGGCGGTGGTGGACTTAAAGCGTGGCCGAGGTGTAGGGCAGCAGGCCCATGTAGCGCGCCCGGCGGATGGCCTGGGCGACCATGCGCTGTTCGCGGGCATCGAGGCCGCTCTTCTTGCGCCCCTGAATCTTGCCGTTGGGCGTCATCAGCCGGCGAAGGGCCTCAGTGTTCTTGTAATCAACGTACATCGTGCCGTTGCTGGACTTGACCGCGAACTTGCCGCGGGGGCTGCCGAAACGTCCGAACTCTGCCATGGTCGATCAACTCCGTCTTGAGCAATGGCCCCACCCGCGGCGGCACCCACACGGCTGCCACAAGGCCACGATAAGGGGGCGACGGTCCCCGGATTCCCGCTCACACGGCTGCCCGAATTCAGGGTGAATCCGGAGCCTCCGGGCGGCGCGGAACCGGGACAATCTGCGATTGTAGCCACTCCCGTCTCGAACCGCCAAGCGCCCCGGAAAACTGAGAAAGCTCGGGGTGCGTGACACCCGCCGCGGCGGGCAAGCCCGGGGCTGGCTGTGTCAGCGGGCTGTCCTGCTTCCGGGGCAGCCCGATGGCCATGCGAGGCCGCAAGGCGCTCGGGGCCTCCTGAACCCTCGGGGCCGCGAAGTTCCGCGGGCGGCTGCTGACGCAGCCAGCCAACCCTCCCTGGCTACGAGGGGACCACGCAACATGGGCCATGCATCCGTTGCCCTGGGGTGGATGACACATGTCGCGGAAGACTTTTGCTCACTATCCCTTCGGCAGAGGGCTGGGGTGAGGGAAAAAACGCAGAGCCCGTCCGGCCCCGCCCCTCACCCCCGGCCCCTCTCCCGAGGGAGAGGGGATTGAAGGCCCGACCGTCCAGCCGCGGCGCGTGTCATACACCCGTTGCCCTGCGAGATCACAACCGGGGATTGCCTCCGGCGCGAAAATGCCTAGAATGTCCGCACCTGCCGGGCGCCCGCGGCGGGGCCCGCGGCACCCCGCGAGGCTCCCGCGCCGCCAACCACGGCACCTGCCACAATTTACCACCACCGACCCCTTCGTCTAGCCAGGTCCAGGACGTCAGGTTTTCATCCTGAAAACACGGGTTCGAATCCCGTAGGGGTCGCTTCCACCACTTGCTGAAAACTCCACTCCCCGGGGATGAGAGCACGCGGCGCCGGTACGGCGGGTGTCTGCCGCGCCGGGCGGTTACAGCGTGACAATCGGACGATTTCGGTTAGTGTAGAAGCTGCGGACTTCCTGAGGCTTGAGGCGAATGGGGCGTTGGTTGCCGGGGGTGAACATCCTGATGTGCTCATCATCTGCATGATCCTTGAACGTTTCTTCAGCGGGGTGCTGGACCATGGGCACACCGATCTTGCGGTTGACGTACCGCTGCACGTGGTCGACTTTTTCACCTTCAAGACACAGCACACCGTGGACATGCCTGCGTCGAACGCCAACCGGTTGCACCGCTGCGACCGGATTGCGCCCATCGAGGTCCTCGTCAAGCAGGATTACCCCCTTGAGGTCATAATCCGCCGTGCAACAGCTTGTTCTTCCGCCATATTACACAGCCGTAGCGGGCCGAGTCCGGATCGTCGACAATGTCGAATTCCGGGCCACCTACTTTCGATTTGAATTCCATCCATCTCTTCTCGGCCTCGGGGCGGTCTGAACGAAACGCTTCGGGAGCCCGGAACGGATCGACCACCAGGCCGCCACGGCCGCGCGGATCATCGGGGGAATCGGCCGTCTTGGCCTTGCAGTGGATCGGCTTGGGCCAGTAGGTGAAGTGCAGCTTGTTGCCGCGGTGGATGTGGGTTTCACTTTCACCGATCCACTTCAGCGAAAGAGGATTGGTCTCGCGAACGAGGATGTACACGCCATTGGGACGGTTAATGGCCCGCGTGGCCTCCTTGAAGACGATGATGTCCTGCTCACGCATATCGGATGCTCCCGCTACAACCACGGCGCCGATGGCAAGGCAACTGGAAAGCCTTCCAACCCCGGGGCACGATCGCCGCTCGCCTCATGCCCCTGAAACGGCCGTTGCCTTGACCATCCTGATTCTATCCGGGGAGGTGGTGTGCCCGCGATAGGATTTCTCTGACGCCGGTCTTCGGGTGGGCATGGCGCGGGCATCGTGGGCAAAGAAAAACCGACCCACCGGACGGGCCGGTGGGTCGGTGATCGGGCGTGCATTGTGGCGAGGCCGGCTTGCCTCGGACCGCTTAACGCGAGGAGTCAGGTGACCGGGAGTCGCCTTCGGTTTCCGTGCCGCTGCCACCGCCCGAGGCGGTGTCTCCGCCCGAACCGCTGGTGGCACCACCGCCCGGCTGCGTGCCCTGCGAGGTAGAACTCGACTCACCGCCGCCGGTGGATTCGGTCGACGCTTCCCCGCTTTCGGCAGTGGCGGGTTCGACCTTGTCCGGCGTCGAGTCGCCGGCTTCGGACTCGGTGCCCGCAGCGGCGGCGCCGCCGGCCGGCTCACCCGGCGGGGTGGGCTCATCGGTCTCGACGTAAACATCATCAAACTCAGCACCATCGGCGCTGTGGCGAAGCAGCAGGTAAATGTGGGTCTGCACCGCTGCGAAGATGTTGATCAGGTACGCCGCGGCGAGCCCGCCAAGCAGGAACAACCAGACGTGAACCAGGGCCGCGGCCACCTTCGCCCCCGTGGGCAAGGCATCCCACTGGCCCTCGGCCATCGCCTCGAAGCGGTTGACCGGCGTGCCATCGACCTCGATCGAGGAGACCACACCGGAGCTGACGAAGTAGACCGACAGGTCACGCGTCAACCCGACCACCCAGGTGACGAACAGGAACGTGATGGCGATGTAGATCAGCCCGACGAAGTTGAAAAGCAGCCACCGCCACGGCCGGCCGAGCAGGTAGGCGTAAGCCCGGCTGACGGCGTCGAAGGCATCGGTGCCTTCGGTCGCCACGGCGGGATAGAGCATCCCGCCGCCACCGGCGAGGCCGATGAGCATGATCGTCATCACGAAACCACCCAGCAGGGCCAGGAACAGCAGTGCACCGCCGATGACGTTCAACGGCGTGCCCAGCCATTCACCCAGCGGTGCGTTGAAGAGGATGAAACCGCCTAGCATGAGCATCAGGCCGACGATCACCACCGCCAGCAGCGGCGCGATGGGGGCCAGGAAGTACCAGATGAACTTGCCCTGCGTGAAGCGCACGGCCTCCATGGCGGGAATCCGTTCATCACGTGTGGCATGCAGCGCGGTCATGCGGAACATGGTGCCGCCGATAAAGGCCAGCAATGCCAGCACGATCGGCAGGAAGAAGATGAAAAACCACGAGTGGGCGCGCATGAGCCACAGCGGCGCTTCGACAAAGACGTTGCGCAGCCCCTCAACCGCCGCGGTGACCCGTGCCATGAACGGGGTGTCGGCGGGCATCTGCCCCGCGAGAATAGGGTTGGGGATCAGGTCCACGATGCGGTCGGCCGCATCGCGCATGGGGATCATGAAGGTGGCGAACACGCCGCGGAAATGGTCGCGGTGGAACTCGTGCAGTTGCTCGATGCGCCCATCGCGATCGTCCTCGAGGTCCTCGCCCTGCCGCTCGGTCTGCCGGCGGGCGGTCGCCCGCGCATCCTCATCCTCCTCG
>PUNN01000407.1 GCA_003552605.1 Phycisphaeraceae bacterium | reverse complement strand
CGATGCCGATCCCGCGGGCATCGCGGGCGAAGATGAGGCAGCGGTCCATGTGTGGCTCGCCGCGGTACATCTGCTTGTGGGTGTCGGTGGCGTAGTCGGCGATATCGGTGCTTCCGAGCAGGGCCGCGCCTGCCTGGATGTGGAGGATCACGCAACTCCTGAGGTAGATCGTGCCGATGATGTAGCGGCCCTGCGCCACGATCACCGTTCCGCCGCCGTCCGCGTGGCAGGCGTCAATGGCGGCCTGCACCGCCTGCGTGTTGAGCGTCTGGCCGTCACCGACGGCGCCGTAGCTGCGGATGTGGTATTCCATCGTTCTGGTCGCTCCGATTTTGGGCCGCCTTGACGCGGCGATTGCTGACAGGCTATCTGGTTCCATCCGAGGCGCGATGGGCGGGGGTGCGCGCGGTCGGGGGGGTTGGGATGGGGAAGGGAAAGTCCCATTCTTCCTGGCCGCTCGGGAACTGGCAGAGGTTACGGCTCTTTGTCAGCTCAAACGCTGGAGGCACTGCGGCTGCGAAGGGGCGTTGCCAAGGGGTATTCCCGATTCGAAGGCCGACGCCCGAATCGGTTGACTCGATGGTCGGGGCCGCCCCCTTCTGGATGGTGGCTACTGCGTAGATGTGCTGCAACGCGCGGCCACCACCGAAGATGGCCCGAACATAGGGCCGGCCGGGATAATCGATCCGATGGTCCCCGAAGATGCGATGACTGCCGGGCGCATGGTCCACGATTAGCTCATCGGGTTGATGCCCGACGAAGCGCACCTGCATGTTGGCTCCATCCTCGGCATGCAGGTTAAACCCTCGCTCAACGATCTCACAGTTGAGTTCCGGAGCGAAGAGTTGGGTCCACCACCACTTCCGGCCAGCCTGGTGCTCAATCAGGTCGAATCGGGCCAGCATCAGAGGTGAGCTTTCAGTGGCCCAGCGAACGGAGATGTATCGCTCGTGGTAGCCCAGGGAGCAGGCACGCAGGTCCATGGCCATTCGGGCCTCATGGTCGTTCACCTCATCCCAGATCACCATGCCATGGTTCTGAGACTCCTGCCGCCACTCTTGCTCGGCAGCGCAGACCGTGCTTTGCCATTCAGGGAGGGGTTGGCCATTGCCGCCACCAAGGATCCAGTCGTGGTTGAGGGCGAGCATGCGGATGGCGCCGGCATCGTAATGGCTGTGCCCCCCTACGTGGGTGGTCCGGGCATATGCGCCCAGGATGGCATCGTCCTGATCCTGGTAACGGTCCCGAACGATCCAGAGTCCCTGACGGCTATCGCTGATGTAACGGGGCAGTGCTGTGTTGGGGTCGCGCTCCCCGGTATCGTACGGGTAGCAGACCGCCGCGAAGTAGAGGCCATGGACCCAGGGGGCGTACGTCTTTTTGGGGCTGGCATGCCCCCACATCCGGTTCCACCAGTTGACCAAAGCACCACGCTGCGCTTCGGGGGCCATCCCGAGGAGGATGTTGTCCATGGTTCCTGCATCCCAGCCTTGGCCATGGTCGTTCCAACTGATGGAGCTGCCCCATTCCGGGGCTTGCCCTTGAGCATCGGTCAGGTTGTAGCGGGCACATGTGATCGCCGCCATGCTCGGTCCCATCCGGCACAGGTTGGGATAACGCTCAAACAGGTCTGGTCCACCGCAGGAGCGCCAAGCCAGCAAGGCCGGCAAGAGCCCACCGCAGGCGTAGGCCTGATAGCCCGGTCCCTCGTGGTAGAGGCCCGCATCGCCGAAATGCTTGCAGAACGCCGCGATGCGCTGACCGCAGAAGGCGATCAGTTCGGAATGATCCCAGAGTCCACCATCGTCCTTCATCTGGCCATGGCTGGCCAGGGCGGCCATCAGGGAACCACTGTGAGTCACGGCCCACCAGTTGTTGCCCACATGGTAGGGATTGGCTTCACGAACCTGGTATATGGCCAGGGCGAGTCGGGCCAACAGGGCATCGAAGGTCAACCGCTCCACCTGCGACCAGGCATCGGCACAGCATTGCTGAACGATGGTGGCCTGGACGCTCAGACCGGCAACGCCCAGGTCGAAGCGGTGCCAGGACTGACACATGTGATGGACAACCAGCCTGGCCTTGCGGGCGTATTCGACCTCGCCGCTGAGCAGGTATGCTACCGCACAGGAGACGGGATAACCGGCACAGGAGCTGGCGTCGTCATGCCCCTTGGCGTCAGTTTTCATCACCTCATCCAGCGAGAGGTCGGCCGACTTTCTGACACAGCTCAACAATCCGGTGACATGGGGATGACCGTCCTTCAGCAATTGCCGAAGGCGCTGGGCCATGACATCATCGTGCCAAAGCCTGTGGGGCCTGGGGTAGTCAAAGTTCTGTGCATCTGGTTCAATCATGGGCATTTGGCAGGCGTTCCTTCGCTGTCTTGGCACAATTCATATGGCGCACACTTTACGGCCGCAGCCTCACATCGGCTGGCCGCGATCGGCTGGGGCTGCGCGGGCGAGTGCAGCCCCGCAGCACGGGCGAAGATCGGCCGTTCTTGCGGCTCTACGTTGTTGAAGTGATGAGCCATCGGCGTGTTCCTCAGGCGTTCCCTGCCGGTATCAGATGGATGGATTCACCGGGCTCCGTCTCAAATGTGAAGCGAGCGCCAGACCGCCTTCCGGCTTCGCTCCCATTGCGGAAGATGGACACATCGTGTCCTGGCCACGGGTTTTCAACGGTGCAGGGACGGCCCTTCTCGCTAAGGATGGTCACGTGGCGCACAACCCGGTTCTTCAACTCACCTGATGCCAGAAACGCGCCCCGGCAGCGGATGTTACGGAAAGAGGCATCCCTGTCCTTCGGCCAGACCCGGAACAGCCGCAGCACCCCGCCGTGATCCATGCAGAGCATCTCGTTGATCGTGTTGGGCACGGTGCTGAAGTTTTCGATGCCGTGTGCGTTGCCGGCCCGGAACCCGTTGGGCCAGGTATCTTCGGCGTACTTGCGAAGTTCCCGCAGGACCGTTTCCGGGTCATACCCTGCCCGGACGGCCGCGGGGAAGAAACTGTTCGCGCCGTTGTTGTCGTGCCAGCGGGCCATGACCTCGATGGTGTTCCGGGCGATCTCGAGCAGGTCCGGGTCGCTGTCCAGATGGACCTGGCCGGCCGGATAGATGTGCTGGATGCCGATGGTGTTGCTGTCCCGCCATGCGGTTCCCCGCTCGCAGTAGCGAAAGACCATCTTACCCTCGCGCTGCTGGGTGCTGTAGCCGCTGAGACGATGAAGGATGTGGTCCCACTGCTCGCAGCGATCGCAGTCACGGTCCAGCGTCCGGCACAGGTCGATCGCCAGTTCCAGCGTGGTGCGGACAAGGGCGAGCGAGAGGCACGAGTTGGTGTCCGGTCCCGAATTCTCGTGGCAGGCATCGTTCTGGACGACATAGCGTTGCCCGGGCTCATCCCATGTCAGGTAGTTTTCCCAGAACGTAGCGACCTGCCGGACAAAGGGCAGTATCCGGGCCCCATAGGTCCGATCGCAGGTGGCGTACCAGCGAGTCGCCATGTTGACGATGCCGTAGGCCGCGTTGGTGCGTTGCCCCAGCAGGAAACATCCCTGCTCGACGAGCTTGACCGGCCCGTCGTCAGGCAGATCCAAACCGTAGGTGGTCTCGATGCCCCTGGGCCCGATGCCAACGGGGTACACCGCGCCATCGAACCCGAAAATCGTGCGGCAATGCCGGCGGCCGCGTTCGAGAAAGTCGAGCAGCGGTGCATCGTGCGGGTCGGCCTGCTCCAGCCGGTTGGCACGGGCCAGGCCGTAGAAGGGCGCCTGATGGTTGTAGTTGAGGTGGTAATCCCCGTTCCAAGCCGGGTTGTCGCTTGTCGTCCAACCGAAGATGGCCGGCGGAAAATCCGGGTCGCGCGAGCAACTGCCCAGCCCGTACAGGGAGAGGTAGTACTGCTTCTCGATCACCGGGTCGCCGATGTCGACGTAGGACCTTTCCCAGTACGCCGCCCACCACGCTTCGTGCGCCTGCCGGAGGTTCGCCAGGTCGGCGGCGACGGCGACCTCCGACACGGCACTGACCGCCTCGTCCACATAACGGTCGCTCTGGAACATGCTCTGGATCGCCAGGACCAGCGTAACTGGTTTGCCAGGCGTGAGCAGGAAGGAACCGTCTTCGGATGGCTCGGCCCCCAGCGTTTTGAAGGCAACCGCCGCACCGCTGGGAATATCCACCCCTTCGGTGAAGGCGCGACTGGCCCGGAAGATATCCCCCACTCTGCCGGCCGTCGCTTCCGCGCCCCGGCCCTCCGCCACCTGCAGAGCAACACTGACTTTCGCGGGCCTGCCTGTGGCGACGAGTTCCACCACCAGCAGATTCGCCGTGGCCGCCACGTAACAAGTCATACCGACAGCGGCCTCTTTCCGTTGGAAACTGCCCGTTGTGGTGGCCGAATAGAGGTCCTGAGTGATCGTATACGAGGCACCTTCCAGATCGGCGATGGAGATCGTCAAGTGACCGAACGGAAGTGGGCTGGCGTTGCCATTGCCGTGCTGCAGGCGCCACAGGTCGTTCTTGCAGAGCAACAGGTGCTGTTGCTTCGGGACGCCGCCCATGGCGACGGTGAGGTCCCCATTGCCCAGCAGCGGCCCATCGACGGCCGTGTTCGACGGGGTATTGTTCGGCGGCGCGCTGAAGACCATCTGGTGCGACGAAACAATGCGCTTGCTCTGCTCAGCCGGCGACTCTGCCAGCGTGTCAAGTGCATCTTTGCCTGACATCCGAGCTCTCCGTGTGCTGGTTCACCGTGAACCAGGCTGCCACCAGCGCCTACTGCAGCCACTGCAGATGACGATACCGGCTGCCCATGGCGTGAATGGGCGGCCCGGTGAACTCGAGTTCGATCACGGCCCGGTTGGCGATCGGGTCGGGAGATTCCTTCGGCAGGTCCGTCAGGATGATCCTCTCATCCTGCTGCTCGAAGGCGATTGGGCGATCGTCGCCGATGAGCCTGGCCGACTTGAGCGGCGTCTTGAAGCCGCCGATGCCTGCCGGCCCGTCCGGCCAGATCTTCGTCCAGAGGTGGACCTTGTTGCCGCTGACGGTGGCGTCGGCCCAGCCGCAGCACGTGGGCTGGCCGCGGTCCCGCGGGCCATAGACCACCTCCCCGTGCTTCTTGAGCCACCGCCCGACCTGCCTGAGCGGCCCAACCGCCTCGGATGGAACCGAGCCGTCAGGCATCGGGCCGATGTTCAGCAGCAGGTTGCCCGCCCCCGCGCAAGCCGTGTGCAGCATGCGCAGGATGCCGCGGATGTTGTAGCTGTCCGGGGCTGCCTGGTCGGACGGCACGTAACCCCAACTGATGCCATTGAATGTCATGCAGGCTTCCCAGTCCCGATCCTGGATCGCCACCTGTCCTTCGGGCGTGCCGAAATCTTCGTCGAGCCTGCTGCGGTCGTTGATGATCAGCCCAGGCTGCAGTTGGCGGGCCATCTGGTTGGTCTCCAGCGACCCCCACCCATCGTAGCTCTCCAGCGGACGTGGCACGTCGTACCAGAGGATGTCGATCGGCCCGTAGTTGCTCATCAACTCCCGCACGCAGCCGCGGGTGAACTGCCGGAACCGCTCCGCCGCGTCGCTGTCGGTCATGCAACGCCAGCCGTCGGCGTGGTGCCAGTCCATCAGCGAGTAGTAGAAGCCGACCTTCAGCCCGAACTCGCGGCAGGCTTCCACGTATTCGGCCACAATGTCGCGCCCGGGCCCGCGCTGCACCGAGTTGAAGTCGGTCATCTGCGTATCCCACAGGCAGAAGCCCTCGTGGTGCTTGGTGGTCAGCACCATGTACTTCGTGCCCGCCTCGACCGCCAGTTGAGCCCATTCCCGTGGACAACACGGGCGGGGCGCGAACGTATCAGCCGTGGTCTCGTACTCCTCGACGGGGATGTTCTCGAGCGTCTGAACCCACTCGTTACGGCCGTAGTGGGCGTAAAGCCCGTAGTGCACGAACATGCCGAACCGCGCTTCCCGCCACCACGCCATCCGCTCGTCCCGGCTCGCGGCGATCTGCTCCTCGTAGTCCCTGCGACACAGATACTCGGCCATCGGGCTCTCCTGGGAATGCGTAGGATCTCGCGGCCGATCCTCTCGCCGCGCGTGCCATGCCACGTTCTTCTCACGGTATATCGCGCGGCGCCGGGCGGGGGCGATGGCATTTTGCGCAGCCCCGCTGGCATTCCCGGCCACCACGCCGTAGGCTGGCTCGGAAGGAGAGCGCGTCATGCCCACCCGGCGCATCGCCATCATGCTCACGGCCAACGTGACCTTCCTTCGACGGATCTACGAGGGGGTCATCGCGTACGCCAGGGACCGGCCCGAATGGGTCGTCTCGGCGCAGGACACGATGGGCTTCGAGCCGATCCGCCAGGACGCCCGCTACGATGGGATCATCGCCCTCGTGCACAGCCGGGCCCACGCGGCCAAGCTGCGGCGGATGGCGCCGGCCGTTGTGAACGTCACCAGCCGTCGCGGCCGGTGCGGGCTGCCCTCGATCTGGCCGGACCACGAGTTCATCGGGGCGGCCGCGGCCGAGCACCTGATGGCCCGAGGCCTGGTGCACTTCGCGTTCTGCGGGGACCGGACCAAGCTCTACTCGCGACTCCGCAAGGGGGCGTTCCTGGCGCGCCTGGCCGCGGCGGGGCGCACGGCCACGGTGTGCGAAGAGGTCCTCATGCCCGAGTCGAGCGTCGAGCGATGGGACACAGCCCAGTGCCGTTTGCAGGCGTGGCTGCGGACGTTGAACAAGCCCTGCGGTGTGATGGCCGTCGACGATGGCCGGGCAGCGGAACTGATGGTGGCGGCGAAGAAGCTGGGCATCTCCATCCCCGGCGACCTAGCGATCCTCGGCGTCAATGACGACGACCTGATCTGCTACCTGACCGACCCACCCCTCAGCAGCATCCGGCTGGGTGGCTACCGCATGGGCGAAGAGGCCGCCCGCCTCCTCGACCGCCTGATGGACGGCCAGCCCCAACGGGCCCAGCCGGTCTACGTCCAGGGCCCCGGCCTCGCCCAGCGGGGGTCGACGGACGTGCTGGCCGTGCAGGACCCGGCCATCCACGCGGTTCTGACGCTTATCCGCCGCCAGGCGCCCAGGCGGAACCTGATGGTGGAGGAGCTCCTCG